>CAYNAW010000025.1:0-21771 GCA_964395545.1 uncultured Candidatus Bathyarchaeia archaeon
CACGAGGTTTAAGAGCCTCTATCAGAACTCTTCGAATATGTATTGACATACATTTCTCCTCTTGGAATAGAGTAGTCAAGGCTTTAATTTCCTTTTCGCCAAGCTGTCATATTCGGTAGGCCGAGAAGCTCTGAACTCCAGTTTAAGTCTCATCAAACCAGAACAAAATGGATGCGTCTTAGTCACTACAAAAACCCGAGGATTTAAACCGATGTTTGAACCTAGTCCCCCGCACTGAATGCGATGATTAGTTTTTAGATTCTCGGTTTTTTGGAAGTAAGTCACCGATAACTATTCTTCGCTACAAAAATGGTTCAAATATCGGTTTAAACAATCGGTGTTACGACACAATCCTCCGTCCTTCCGAAAAAATGTCTGAAGATTAGGTCTTAGCTCTTGAAAAGTTGTGATAAGGCATCACAGATACGCGCAATTTTGCGCCTTTTGTGACAAAAAGACAGCCAGCGTAATCGTGGAGTGCTAAGTCTAAATCAGTTTTTGAAATTATTGTACTTCTGCCCTTCTCCAGTCTTGTTAGATTTTCGTTCTCGTGAAAGACGTTTTGTAATCTCAATGCTGGCGAGTGTTATGAAGCATAGACCAGCGACAAGCTCAACTTCGTAGAGGCCAATTGGAACCAGTCCTAATGCTTGTTGCGCCGCAGGAATGTTGATTAACGCCAGTATTAATATGGCTTCCCATAACACAGTCAACAGAAGGAATTTATGCGGTTTCACTTCGAAGAGTGTGTACCTTAATGAGCGACAGTTTAGCGCTAGCATCAGTTCAAAGAAAACTAACACTAAGAACAATCTAGTGCGGGCAATTTCCACGCCTTGCGGTAAAGAGCTTAGGAAAACCCATAACAGAAGAGGAACTTCAATTAATACTGCCCGCAAAAGAAATGTTTTCACTTCTTTGGTGAACACTGTTTCTGTAGGACGGCGGGGAGGTCTTTTCATGACATCTGGATCAGATGGGCTAACGCCCAGAGCTATGGCTGGGAGGCCGTCTGTGGCTAAGTTGATGTACAGAATTTGCACGGGAAGAAGAGGCAATGGATATCCAGCTAGAACCGCAATAGAAAGCACCATTATCTCCACGAGATTTGCTTGCAGAAGATACGTGAGATATTTCTTTATGTTATCGTAAATCCATCTGCCAAGTTCTATGGCATTGACTATTGTTGCGAAATTGTCGTCTGCCAGCACTAGATCGGCAGCCTCTTTGGTTACCTCTGTTCCCGTCACACCCATCGCCACTCCAATGTCTGAATGCTTAAGCGCAGGAGCATCATTAACGCCGTCGCCTGTCATGGCGACCACTTGCCCTTTCTTTTTCCATGCTTGAACAATCTTCAACTTATGCGTCGGAGAAACTCGTGCATACACAGTGACCTTTTCAACGATGTCTTCAAATTCTTCGTCAATCATTCTTTCCAAGTCTTCACCAGTAAGCACCATGTCTCCTTCTTTGTAGATTCCCACCTCTTTGGCTATTGCAAGCGCCGTTAGCTTATGGTCTCCAGTAATCATAACCGGCTTTATGCCCACTTTTTCGCAGACTTTGACGGCTTCTTTTGCTTCTTCTCTTGGCGGGTCTATCATCCCCAGCAAACCAAGGAAGATCAAGTCTTTCTCTAAAGCTTCTTCGCTAAGAGCCGCATCGTCTGTTTGGATTTTCTGGTAAGCAATACCTAGCACTCGCAACGCGTTCCTAGCCATTTCTTCATTTACTCTTTGAATCTTCTGTTGCCTCTTCTCAGTCATTTTCTCTACTTTGTCTGCTCCATGAATGTGAGTGCACTGTTCCAAGATTATTTCTGGCGCTCCTTTTGAATAGACGATTTTGCTTCCGTCGGGTGTCGAGTGAACAGTTGTCATGCGCTTTCTTTCAGAGCTGAATGGAACTTCACTTATCCGTGGATACTGCTTTCGTATATCGTCTATTTGGAAATCCGCTTTTGCTGAAGCAACAATGAGTGCGCCTTCAGTTGGGTCGCCTTTAACGCGCCATTTATCTCCGTCAATAAATAATTCAGCATCATTACACAAAACAGAAGCCTGCACAATGCGTGAGAAGGCTTCCTTCTTGAGAACGTCGTTGTCGTCTTCTGTATGAAATTCACCCTTAGGCTCGTATCCAACTCCTGTTACATTTATGATTTCGTCTCCAGTATAGATTCTTCGCACTGTCATTTCGCCTTTCGTTAACGTGCCTGTTTTGTCTGAGCAAATCACGGTTGTGCTACCTAGCGTCTCCACAGCGGGCATTTTTCTGACGAGGGCATGTCTTTTAGCCATTTTATACATGCCGATTGCAAGGCTACCAGTAACAACGGCTGCTAGGGCCTCTGGAACAGAGGCTACAGCTAAAGCTACTCCGAACATAAACATGCCTAGAAGAAATTGGACATCGACGATTCCACTCATCAAAAATTCTCGTAAAACTCCAACGCTTATTACAATGACACTTATGGTTAAGGCGGCAATGCCCATCCATTTCCCTAACCCTCTTATTCTGTTCTCTAATGGCGTCTCTTCTTTTATCACCACTGTCACTTGCTTCGCAATCTTTCCAAATTCAGTGCCCATACCAGTTGCTGTCACAACGGCTTTTCCCTTACCGTAAGTCACTCCTGTACCCGAGAAAACAATGTTTTTTCTATCAATAAGAGAAATAGCGCCAGAAATTCTTCCAGTTCCTTTAAAAATTGGCATAGACTCTCCAGTTAATGCCGCTTCATTCACTTGTAGATTTATTACTTCGATTAACCGAGCGTCAGCAGAGATTCTATCCCCCTCTCTCAATGCAACGATATCCCCCGGCACTACTTCTCTGGCAGGAATCACAATTTCCTTTCCATCTCTCACAACCGTAGCAGTGGGGTTGAGCATTTTTTTCAATGCCTCTAAGGCTCTTTCCGCACGGTATTCCTGGAAGAAACCAAGGACCGCAGAAAACAGCACTATGATGAGAATGACCAGAGCGTCAACGCCATGACCAGTGGCCACAGAGACCAAGGTTGCACCTAGAAGAATCAGGATGAGGATGTTCTTGAACTGATTGAAAAGAATCCTCCAAGGCGAAGCTTTCGCGGCGACACTCAACTCATTTGGCCCATAATGTTTCAGCCTGTGTGTAGCTTCGGTCCCATTCAATCCTTGCGGACTGGTGTCAAGCTTCTCCAGCACCTGAAGGACATCCAGCGAATGCCATTCTTCGTCTTGGTTCGTGCAGAATCGCTCCTCGAAGACCCCGTTCGCGTTTTCCGTCACTAGTGTCGATCGCAGCTAATAAATGCCACGTGCGCGCAACTCGGTTTCTGAGATTCAACCTGAGGATCGCGGAGAAGGCTTGTGAGGGCGCCACGCAGACCCTGAACCGTCAGCCACTGAAACTGACAGCCAAAAACAGGGAGTAGATGAAGAGCAGAACCGCGCTTTCTCACCAGCTTATGCGTGCGCCAGAGACGGCAGAACCCACCGCGTACATCAAGGCCCGTGGAATGGGAATCTCTGAGACTCAGGGCGGTTCAAGTACGGGCCATCCCAGACTGATGCAACCAAAAGAGAAGGCGTGTTCACTAGAACAACAAGGCTTTTTGCCGTCCATGTACTGTTTCTTGACCCGAGAAGAAGGATGTGCCTTTGGTCGCCCTCAAATTCGAAAGAAGTGAGGACTTCGCCTTCCAGCTTGACTTGGAAGACCCGTTAGCGCGTTTCCGCCGCCACTTCTACATCCCCAGAGGCGCGACCTATTTGGATGGAAACTCACTGGGGCTCTTGTCAAAAGACTCGGAGGAATCAGTCTCACGTGTGTTGAACGAGTGGCGCGATCTGGGCATACGGGGATGGACCGAAGGGAACCCTCCATGGTTCTACTTTGCCGAGACCCTGGGAGGCCTGTGTGCCAGACTGGTCGGTGCAGAGCCAGAAGAAGTGGTTGCCACAGGTTCGACTAGTGTTAACATCCACTCGCTGATAAACACGTTCTACCACCCACGTCGCGAGAGGACGCGAATCCTCGCAGACGCCCTTACGTTCCCAACGGACATCTACGCTCTAAGAAGCATCCTGCGACTGCGAGGGGTAGACCCGAGCCAGAACCTGATTTTCGCTCCCAGCGTAGGCGATCGTTTTCTAGACGAGGACCAAATTATTGACATGATAGGCGACGATGTTGCCCTCGTTTTTCTCCCCTCGGTGTTATACCGAAGCGGACAACTGCTGGACATGCAAAAGCTCACTAAGAATGCTCACCGAAGAGGAATCCTGATAGGCTTTGACTGCTCGCATTCTGTCGGCGTGATACCGCATTGCTTTGACAAATGGAATGTGGATTTCGCCGTGTGGTGCAGCTACAAGTACTTGAATGGAGGCCCAGGAGGAACCGCGTTCCTGTACGTCAACAAGCGGCATTTTGAACGTGACCCGGCGCTTGCGGGCTGGTTTGGATACGTCAAAGCGAAGCAATTCGACTTGTCAATCGACTTTGAGCATTCGAAGAGCGCGGGAGGGTGGCAGATTTCGTCGCCGCCCATTCTGAGTTCAGCGCCCCTCGAGGGCTCATTAAGAATGATCTTGGAGGCAGGTATTGATGCGATAAGAGCGAAATCATTGAAGCTGACGTCGTATCTGGCTTACCTGATTGACGATGCGCTCGCCCAACCTCCCTACAACTTCGCGATCGGAACTCCGAGAGAAGCGGAACGCAGAGGTGGACACGTTGCAGTTGAACACAAGGAAGGAATGAGAATAAGCGAAGCATTGAGAGCCAGAGGGGTAGTTTCCGACTTCAGACCGCCGAACATCATACGAATAGCGCCGACGCCACTCTACAACACGTACCATGACGTGTGGAAAACCGCTCAACATTTAAAAGCGATAGTTGACAACAAGGAGTACGAGAGATTTTCCGAGAAAAGAAAAGACATACCCTAAGAAACAGGAGTGTCCAAGAAAGACGAGTTCGCAAATAAGACGCACGCGCGCGAACCCAGTTCAAATCAACCAGCCGAAGCAACCTGGGAAAAGTGGAGCTGCTAACTCGAGGAAAACGACACGAGTCACGGTTATTTCCTATGTCGCTCAATCCGATTATGTTTCTGCGTCTTTCGACGCCACTCCCGCTTATTCTGGGTCTTGATCGGAGCCCGACCAAAGCCTCTCCGGGAAAAGTCTTCACCGCGGAACTTGGCTATCTTCTCGTAAAAAGCTGAGTAGTCTATCTGGTTCTGCTGAAGAGCCAACATACTCTCATTCAGCTGTTCTCGGGCTTCGGGGCTACTGGTCTTATCGTAAGCGTCAGAATAGGCGAGGTACGCAGCGTGGAACAAGAAGTTCAACGGATCGTCAACTGAGAGCTTCTGCGGCGAAGCCGATTCTCTATCGTTCTGTTCCTCGGTCATGGTTCCAAGCTCATTGACAGTAGAGAAGCAGGTCTACTGTAAAAACTATTCGGCAGAATACCAATCACAACCTTGCATATCCACTCTCTCACGCCGTCAGCCATGCAGCCCCACATGGGGATGACATTATGACCTTGCACCCACGCCCTCGGAACCGCCCATCAACTGGCCCCCAAAACCTATCGCCCAGAGCAGGTCGGGGTAGGCAATCATACGCTCCATGCCGCCCACGCCTAAGCCCAGATGGAGCCGAAGAGCAAAGAGAACAAGCGCCACGAGCGACATGCCTCCTAACACTACCGAGAGGTACGAGAACGGGGGCTTCCCCACCTTGGAGGACACGATAGGAGCTATCCCCCCGAACAGGAAGGCTATCAAAGAGAAAGCCCCGTGAAGCCCTCCAGAATCCTCCGTGAATAGCCCGACCCCCATGGTACCGACGCCTGCCATCGCAGCCACCAGGGAGAGGGGTTTGAAATTGAACGTTTTCTGGACAAAGTATGCACTGCAAACTACCATTACGCCCAGAAGGAATACTGAAGAGTTGAACACGAGAGCCGACGGACCAACCCCTAAATCGCTTATGTAGTCCTCCGACGTGCTGTAGCCCGGATAAAGCGCTTCGGCGACGATTATACCCAAAACACATACAACACTGCCGACAAACAGCAGAAGGCCAGCCATCCGCCCACTATCATACTGCATAATCAAGAATAGCATGCGCGACTATTAAGACTTAATCGGCTGTGCCGACGCGCAGATAATTGAGCGGGCCCGTCGGGAATTGAACCCGAGACCCCCGGGTTAAAAGCCCGGTGCTCTATCCTTGCTGAGCTACGGGCCCACAAGTTTGCGGAATCACGATTAAAGCAAGAGTTGGCGCTCTTTAAGTTTGTGATACTGGCGCTAGCCTTCTTCTAGGGAAAGACAGAAATCAGGCTTGCAGCTAACCCAAGTTGGAGGCTGAGCGTTGAAGCGTCTTCTGGAGGAACTGGCCTGCGAAAAGGCTCCGGGGCCCACGCCCTCGTTCACAACGGTACATGCTGTCAAAGCGCTGATGCTGATTGCGGAGGCGCCGATAGGCAGAAGCAAGCTTTCGAAAGAGCTGGCGCTAGGAGAAGGAGCGGCGAGAACGCTGATAGAACGCCTGAAGGATCAGGGTCTTATCAGCGCAGATCGGGCTGGCTGTGCCCTCACGAAGAAAGGCGAAAGAACGTGGCGTACGCTCCACGCTGCTTTCCCGAAGAAGGCCACGATGAAAAAGAGCAAGCTAACCCTCGGAACCTTCAACGTCGCGTTGTTAGTGAAAGAAGGGGCCAGCAGGGTCCGCTCGGGCATGGAACAGCGAGACGCGGCATTAATGGCGGGCGCGAAGGGGGCTACGACCCTTATCTACTCACGTGGAAGGCTGACTGTCCCACCTGAACAGCGAGACGCGGCAAAAGAGACTCCTGAGGTCTGCAGAGCACTCCTAGAGCAGATGAAGCCGGAGGACAATGACGCGGTCGTCATAGGCAGCGCGGACACCTATGAGAAAGCGGAGTATGGCGCGTGGGCCGCAGCGTTGAGCCTCATCTGAGCCATGTTGATGCTTTAGAAGGTAAGGTGTTGTCCGAATGAAGCCTTATTTTAAGGTGTTCCTCCCAGTGTCCCAGAAAAAGGAGAAGGTTGCAGTCGGTCAGGACTGCCGTTATTCTGGCGGGTCGAATTCTCGATCCCAGTTGACGCCGGTGACGGTGACGAGGTCCAGGATGTCGATGACCCCGCCGCTGGGCGCCACATCCGCGCCTGGGACCCAGTTGCTGCTCGGTATCCCTGTGCCTTGGCTGCCGAAGGCGGCGCCCGCCACGGCGAGGTCAAAGATGTCAACCTTGTGCGGCCCGATGGGCTTGCCGTCCACCTGCTTCCGGACGAAGTCAACTTCACCCAGGGGCGGCGTTTCCATGTAGTAGAACGGGTTCCGCTTGTACGTCGCACTGCCGCCAACGCCGGGCGTGAACGACGTGCAGTAGTACATGCCCGCGCCTTCGAAGATCGTCTGCCACGGAAGATTGCCGGGGGTGTAGCCGCGTGGTTCTCCCACGGCCCAGTATTCGACGTGAAGTGTGCCGGGGCCGAGGGCGTTGTAGATGTGAAGCTGCCCGCTGACGATGTTGTAGTCAGCGCCGAGGGTGAGAGGTGTACCGTTGAACGTGACTGAGGTGAACCAGACTTCCTCTTCGGCGGTTGGAACAGAGCCAGGGGTTACGGGGTCAACGAATGTCTCGTTTTGCTTTGTTATGAGCTCAGCGTGCTCCGCCCACGTGTCGACGGGCAGCAAGGCGGGTTGAGCGCAGTAAGCGTCCCAGTAGCTGAGCGTGTTGAAGTAGGCTTCAAAGTCGTAAGTGCCGGTTATGTCGACGTGGTGGAGGTTGATGAACTCATGATGGAAAAAGCAGTCGTCAGTCTGGTAGCGGTACCAAGCATTGATGTAATAGTGGGTGGCGTTCACGTTTCGGCCAGGGTCGCCACTCACCGGCTTGACGAAGTAGCCATCACTCCTGAAGGCCATCACCAGCTTCGTCTTAAGCGTGCCGTTGTCATTCCACGCGGTAGTTTCCCAGTCACGCACGAACCCGCCCATGTCGAGCGCCGTGTTGTACGCTGGATAAGTAACGCCGCTGTACAGGTTCATCCTGTCCAAGTTGCTGTAGTCGTAAATCCAAGTGGAGTAGATGATGTTCATGGCGTAGGGAGGGTTGATGGCCCCACATCGGATCACACTTCCATCCTGCTTGTAGGCGTTCAAGAAGCTGTAGCCGCTAGCAGGGTCGTCACCCTGCATGTTGACGACGCCGAGGAGCTTGTTGCTCCAGCCCCAGTAGGTGGCCGGGCTCCACAGCGGAATATTGACGCAGATCTCCGTCATGTACCCCAAGGCCAGCTTCGTGTATTTAACAGCGTCACTGTAGTTGGCCGCGTAGTTAGCGTTGTACAGCAGATCATCCAGATAGGGGTGCGTGCCGTTGCCCGTGACGTAGTTGCTGCCGTAGGGGTAGGCTTGTACACTGTGGTATAAGCTGTAGAGGGTGAGGGGTGGGAAGCGGCCGACGCTCCAAGCGCCCGTGTAGATGTGGTAGTTGAACTCACCCATCACTTCAGGGTAGCTGGGATAGGCAGCCCACCATCTCGCGTCGATGGGGACCCCCAGCATCTGCAAGGCATGGTAGACCCGGCTCCCAGAGTGAAGTCTGGGCGGGTGATCCACACGCACGTAGAAGATCAGCGGGTCCAAGTCTTGGCCAGCCTTCTGCGGGTGGTCAACTGGGTATTGTCTAATGTACGCGGATGAGAGCGGATTGCTCGCGTCGTAGTAGGGATTCGGTGTCGTGCCCACCGGAAACCTACTGTCCAACATCGCCTTCGCCGCAGCTGGACTGTACTCGTACGGATAGTGGGGATACGACCACGACTCGTTCGCCCACCCATAGTACGGCGCCGCAACCATCTGGTCGATTCTTGCAGCTTTTGTGCCAAACCATACTTTCACATAGAAGTCTTTGTCAGACAAGAACGCGACAGCTTTGCGCATTTCAGAGTAGTTCATCGGCGACCGAATACCGGGATAGGCCTTGATCGTGTAGTTGTTGTTCAGGTCAAATTCGCAAAACCCCGAGTCGGGAACCTTACAGGTGACTAAGTTGGGATTGGTAAACGCGTTGTCGGTCTGACTGATCGTAAGGTCATACAGCATCAGGTCGATGTCCCCTGTTGTCAGGGCGGCGTAGGCACTTTCCTGAGAATCGTAGAAGCTGATAACGAGGTCTTCCCCTCTCGGACCGTTCTGAGCCGCCGCAGACGCGACCATGAAGTTCGGCATGACCAGCAAAATCGCCGAAGCAAACAGCACGACAACTAGCCTGCTCAGTTGCAGACTACGCCTGTTCCATGCTTCTTGCATAGCTCCTCCTCCCTTAACGGTCACTTTCTGCCCGTCATCTCGAGCTAAGCAGTCCCCCTCTTCCTCGGCTCAGCCAAGGCTTGAGACAGAGAGTAATCACAACTTAGCTGTGCTTACTACCCCCTTCTTGTATGGTAAGTGTGAACGGCGACGCTATCCAACTAGAAGATTCCCTGTGAGCTATTTATGAATTATGGAAGATTCTTCTATGGACTTGACGGAAAGTAGCCCACAATCCTCGGGTACCACAGGAATCACAGCGGAATCTGAGAACTGCGTCTCCTACGAGGTGAACTTGTCTCCTTGGGCGAGTATCCGCTCTAGCACCATGTTCAAAGCGATCATGCCGTCGTTTGTCTTCGCCGAGACAGGGGTGAGGAGGAAGCGCAGCCCCAGTCGATGTATAGCGTGCATCATGTCGCGACTCAGCAAGCGCCCCGTGCCGGTAAGCTTCTTGTCAATCGACTCTTCCAACGTTTTAGGGCTTGCCGACCAGTCCACGACGCCGTCCACCTTCTCCTGTGGAAGCAGGTCGCACTTTGACAGCACGTGGGCCTGAGGAATCAGGAATCGGTTGTAAACCGCGGCTGAGAGGAAAAGGTTCGAAACGTAATTCAACGGGTTGAGCGAGAAGACCGCGTCAAAAAGGTAAACGAGGGCTTTAGGCTCCTTGGTCAGCTCCTCGGCGATGTAGGGTCCGCTGGCTCGGAAAGCGAAGAGTTCCATCTGTCCCGGAGTGTCGACTAAAACCAAGTCTGCGTCGGTGTCCTCGATTTCCCCACTCAGTGTCTCCACGTCCTGCGCAATCAGGTCCGCCGCCATAATCAAAGCGCCGTTGGGGCCTAAGCGGTATTCCTCCATCAAACTCGCGATGCTCACGTAGTTTCTCACGTCGACGTCCGGAGCATAGGGCAAGTTCAACACGCCGGGGTCGAGGTTCACGAGCGCTACGTCCTGTTTTGCCACCTTCAGCCATTCGGAGAACGCTGCGGTCAAGAGGCTTTTCCCGGAACCCGCTGTGCCGACGAAGAAAACGATGAACATACAGCCTCAACCTGCTACATTCAGCTCTGAGTGAGTCCTTGCCTATTTCACTTTTCCTCTGCGTGGTTGCTTCAGGACCCACGATTTTTCAATCATCTTCAGTCAGGGTCTAGCGGCTCCTTCATCACAACCAGACGAGAAGAGAGACGTGTGCGAAGAGAAACCTTCGCTATACCAAGCCGCCCTGTCTAAGGATTCTCAGCTTTGGCTAGCCTAGGTTTTCCACCAACTGCCTTGACGGCGTCTGTGAGTTGCACTAAGGCTCTGGACAATCGTTTCTTAGCTACTCCAGCATCTCCAGCAGTGGTAGAGAGATGTAGCTCTATGGAGGGTTTCTGCTCTGCGCCCATGGGATGAGACTTGACGTAGATGAAGGGGTTATCGTGCATTGCCTTGTCTACGATGGGGGCGATTTCTGACTCCATGACGCCGGTCACGTAGAGGCTGGTTTCGAAAAACGTCAACCCGCCCGCGGCAGCTTTGAAGATGGGCACCAACGTTTCTTCGAAAATCGCCTTCATCTCTGAAGGAACGCCGGGTAGCGCAAACAGGGACGTGCGGCCCTTTTTGAGGATTATGCCGGGAGCGGTTCCCACAGGATTCGGTATCGGCTCTGCAAGTTCAGGAAGCTGAGCCATCTTCACCCTCGGCGGAGTCAACTCTAGTTCTCGGTGACCAATCTTGGCAGCATATTCTACGTATTTTTTCCTCACCATCCGCAGCGCTCCCTCGTCGACTCTCAACTTGCAGCCGAAGGCTGCTGCTATGCCCTCGAGGGTCTTATCGTCGAACGTCGGTCCCAAACCTCCAGTCGTGATTATGAAGTCCGGACTGCGATGCGTCGCCTCCTGAATCGTTCGGGAGATCTCGGCTACGTCGTCGCCGATCACCGTTATCCGGCTGACGAGAAGCCCGAGGGAGGTTGCTCTCCTAGCGAGCCATTGCGCGTTGGTGTTTAGCGTTTTTCCTATGAGAAGCTCGTTGCCAACTGAGACGATGTCAACTTGTTTCGTCATAGAAGACACCGATCACACATGCTAGGGCGCCCAGGAAGATAAAAATCAATTGCCTATGCTAAGTGAACGCCGCGCTGCGACCGTCCCGGCTATTTCTTCTTGCCGAGCCACCATTTCAAGTATTCTTTCTGCGCCCTCTTACGTTCTTCGCTTTCCGACTCGGTTTTTGGTCGCAGTTGCTCTCTCAGCTCAATGAGCTCTTGATGGGTCACCGAGAGCCCGCAGCTCTTGCACGCGTAACGCTTGTTCAACGCGATGTACTGCATTTCGCCACCGCATTCTGGGCAGTAGGGCATTCTTGGTTGCTTCCTCGAGATAACACGCGAATCTTGAGAGAAATAGTTTTTGGTTTCCCGGAAAGCTAGCTGGGGGCAGCTTCACGTGATAAAGTTGACTAACCCGGCCGTCTCGGCGATGGCGACGGCCTCTTGCCTCTCTGCAGAAGTCAGCACTCTTCGCAACTCTGGCAGTTCAGAGGCCCGCCATTCAGGCCGATACTGGAACATGAGATTCGTCCTCGTTGTCCGCCCGAGGTTGCTGCTTATCCACTCTAACACCGGCTTGACGCAGCACTCCAGATGGTTGGGCAGAACCAACACGCGGATGAGAAGCTCCCCGTGTTCTTTGCCTATTAAGTGATTGCGAGTGCACGCCTCCCAATAGTCGGGAGCGTCGGAAATGCGCGTTGCACACTCGTCGTTTCCGTACTTGAAGTCGAGCAGGTATACGTCGACGAAGCCTGCGAGGAGCATGGCAGTTTCGTGGCTGTAGTAGGAGTTGGAGTTCCAGACCACAGGCACGTTGACGTCTACTTGCTTGAAAGCTTCGAGCCAGCGTGCAAGCCAAGGTGTGGGGTCGCCGCCCACTAAATTGGCGTTCCTGCAACCTGCGCTGCGCAGATGCTCGACGGCCCTCGCCAACGCGTCAGGAGGAAAGGCTGCTCCTTGCTCCCTCCATTGTGAAATCGTCCAGTTCTGGCAGTGACGGCACCGCATCGTGCATCCCATCGTGAAAATCGTTCCCGAAGGCACGAGCTCGGGTTCTTCGCCCGTGTGCTCAAACATAGAGGACACCATGGCTTTTGCTCCGCACTTGCAGTACCCCAACTCGCCGTCTGTTCTGTTAACGCCGCATCTTCGCGTGCAGAAGTGACAGCTCCGCATGACACGGTTGGCGATTTCAACTTTTAAGTCCAGAAAGGATCGACGGGGTGTTTCCAGCGCTTCAAGGCTCACTGCGTGGCTGTCAGCTTTCCTCTCTAATGTGCGGAATTCCTTTAGCGAATGGTCATGCGTTTCCCACAGTTTGGACGTTAAATCGTCGTGACTGAAATGAGCGCTGAGCTTTCGGGCAACGGCGAATTTGGCTGGCTTGAGGTCCTGCATGACGTCGAAGTATCTGGCTAGGCTTTCACGAGCAATCTTGTCCTTTAGCACGCGGGCTGCGTCTGGACGTAGATAGGTCCACATACGTTGACCGACAAAGGGACTATTGTCAAGACACGGATTTATGTAGGTCGGTTGTTGAACATTACCGCCCGTTTGTATGGGTTAGAAGAGGGCGTATGGGTAGGCGGTGCTCGTCGGATGCAACTCGCCCTTTACAGGTATGCTGTGTCCGCAGGCGGGGCATCGCATGTTCTTAGCGAGGCTCCATTTCACTATCTCGAAGCTGAAGCGTTTGATCAGCAGTTCGTTGCAGTTCGGGCAATACGTGTTCTCGAAGCGGTGTCCCGGCACGTTGCCTATGTAGGTGTAGTTTAGGCCCGCTTCCTTGTGTACAACCACGTACGCCTCTTCCATGATGCTTACAGGTGTTGCCGTCTGCCCAGTCATCTTGTAGTCGGGGTGGAACCGTAAGAGGTGAAACGGGGTGTCCTCGCCCAAGTTATCGTGTACCCACGCGGCCAATTCCTTCAGTCTGCTCATGGAGTCGCCGATTCTAGGCACGATGAGATTAGTGATTTCAACGTGGATGTCGTTGCGCTTCATCTCTATCAACGACTCGAAAATAGGCTTCACGTCGGGCACGGAAGAGAATTTCTGGTAAAACTCTGGGTCTGCAGAGCCCTTGAAGTCCACAGTGGCTGCGTCTAAGTAGGGCGCGATTGTTTTCACCGCCTCGGGCGTCATGTAGCCGTTCGTCACGAAAGTGTTGAAGAAACCGACACCTCGAGCTATCTTCGCCGTGTCGTAAGCGTACTCGAAGAAAATCGTCGGCTCAGTGTACGTGTAACTTATGCCTTGGCAGCCATTCTCTTGAGTTGCCTTCACGACCTCGGAAGGCGGAAAGTCGTGCCCAGCAACCTCCTTTTCTTGACTTATCATCCAGTTGTCGCAGAACTGGCAACGGAAGTTGCAGCCCACAGTGGCGATTGACATGACCACGGAGCCAGGGTGAAAGTGGTAGAGGGGCTTCTTGGTGATCGGGTCGACGCAGGCCGAGCATGCCTTCGCGTAGTTCAGCGAGTAGAGTGTCCCCTTCTCGTTCCTTCGCACAAGACAGAACCCTAATCCGCCTTCGGCTATCTTACAGTGACGGGCGCAGAGGTAGCAGTGCGTTTTGTTCTCGGGCATCTTTTCATAGAGCAATGCTTCGTGAAGAGACACACGTGATCCCCGCTAAGTTATTGTCTGTTTTTCTTAATAGATGTTGTTTTTCAGCAAAGGTTAAATATTACCTCCAGGTAAGTCCTTATTACCTAAAGGTAACAACCATGATGACGAAAGAAGGCAGACACATGACAACGCATCAAGGTTCGTTAGAGAAGGCAAAGGCGCTTCTGAAGCAAAGAGGCTTTGCCAACGACGAGATCTTCGAGGACTTCTGGTTCAAGAATTATCGCATCGACGCCGTCGGATGGACTCCGGACCTCAGAGTGGCCGTAGAATGCGGCTACTGCACAACGGAGAAGAGAAAGGACCTGGAGAAGTTCTTCGACGAAGTAATCTGTCTACCGTTTGAGCCGCACATCAAACCAGCTCCGGTTCAGCCGCCGACGCGTGAACATTTGTCGAATACCAGGCTATTGTTAATCAGAGGGGACAGAGTCGTGTTCGAGGCTCCTCTTTCAAGAGAGGAATGGGCGAGAGAGTCGCTGGACGACGAAGTCAAAGTCATGGAACGGAATTTCCAACGATTCTCCCAGCTCTTCACCGCGTTTTCTCATGAGAACAGACTGAGAATGATGAAACTCCTATTAGAGGAAGAACACTCGACAGTAGGATTTGCCGACTTCATCCACAGCTTGGGTCTTAACCCCAAACTGGTGTGGGAAAACACGAGGAAGCTCAGTGAAAGCGGACTTCTCGAGAAGGGTCAAAACGGCAGGTACCGTTGTTCTGAGTTCGGTGAAGCCAGCTTCATCATGCTCAGTTCAGTCTTGAGGCGCTTGAGGGAAATGTCTGAAAGCGAAGGAGGTGAGAGTGCATGGTAGAATATTTTGAAGACGACGAGGTTTTCCGAGACATCAACAGCTTCTACAAGCGGCTAATGGAACGCATGGTCAAAGAGATGCAGAGCTTCGAGGAAGCCATCGGCAGTGGAAGGCTAAAGGGAACATGGGACGTTAAGCCGATCAACAAGCCCGGCATGAGAGGCTATGTTGCACGTGGACAATTCCAGACGGATGCCGAGCCAGTGCTCACCTCGAAACCTCCCATGGACGCCGAGGTGAGAGAACCTCTCACCGATGTCTTCGAGGAAGAAGGATCCTTGAGAGTCTATATGGAGTTGCCCAGTGTTGAAAAAACTGACATCAAACTCGACGTGACGGACGGTGCCATGGAAGTCAAAGCTGGAGCCTTCGCCAAAACCGTGAGGCTGCCCGCCGGAGATGTCGATTCTGAGAAAGCTTCTGCGAGCTACAAGAACGGAGTGCTGGAAGTGACGATTCCAAAGATTCAGAAAGCCGTGGATGAGAAGAAACGGACGATAAGAATCGAATGAAGGAGGCTGGGATCGTTTGGTAGCTGAGATCTTAGATGTGGACTACAACAACTACGTTACCCTTTTGGGCACAGCTCACTTCACGCGGCGAAGTTTGTTTGAGGCGTATGAGGCTGTGAGGCGGCTGAAGCCCACCGATTTGGCCATAGAGCTCGATATGAAGCGGTTCCAGTTCTTGAATCAACGGTGCGTCTCTTGCCCAGACCATGACACGTGTTCAGGGAGATGTGAGTTCATCGGGGCCGCTGACGCCTTGGGTAACGTGAACGCCAACATCTGGCTCATCGACATGTCTGAGTCGGAGATTGTGGAAAGGGTCAGACGACTGGTGCCTCCTTCCAGACTCTGGCAGTATTCATTTGTCCGGTTGCCGTTTTGGAATCGGGTGGACAACGAAGTGGAGCTCTGGGAAGAGGGGTACAAAGATGAGGTTTTGGAGCGACATGCGAGAAGAATGGATGCGCTGCGTGTGAGGGTGCCGCATGTTTGGCGGGTGTTGATTGATGAGCGGAACGCGGTGATGGCTTCTCGGCTCGCTTGGATAGTGACGCAGAAGTTGGCTGGAAACGACGAGGCGCGGGTTCTGGCGCTTACGGGGGCTGCACACGTGGATGGAATCAGCAAGCTTCTGAGTTCGCCTGGACAGATCGGGGAAGAGCTGCGAGATTTTGGGTTGAAATTCTCGCCTCCGAGACTCATCAGGCGGGTCAGCGTGAACTAAGCGAGGCTCTGTGTACCCGAGTCCATAGGATGGTCGGGCACGGCACAGGTTGACGTCAACAGAGAATTGTCTGCTCAAGAACGGGAATCGTCACTATCAGTCGTCGACACAATCGTATTGCTTGCAGAGATGGCTCTGACTTGCCTCTAAAGTAAAAAAACCTAGTCTGATCGAGGGCCCTAGACTGTCTCCACTCGAGTTATTCCTTGCACTTTCTTCTTGAGGAAATTCTCGACGCCCCACTTCACAGTCATCGTTGACATGGGGCAACCAGCGCATGCACCTTTAAGCTTCACCATGACCACGCCGTCCTTCACATCCACCAGTTCAACGTCTCCGCCATCAGCCTGCAGGTTTGGCCTGACTTCTTCAATTGCTGCTCTGACCTGTTCCTTGATGTTCTCTTTCACCTTGATTCCCTGATAACCAGAATATAGAAGTGCAATAAAAACCCTCCCAAGAAGGATGTTGTTCCGAGTATTCCGGTTAACGTTGCACGGTCCATCTGTTGCCGTTCTAGATCAAGTCGAATAGATAAGAATCTGGATTAACGCTCCTCCCTGTCATTTGGGCGGATTCGCAAGGCTTAAACGAGTCTGGTCCTATTCCTTTCATTGCCTCGAGAACCGCGGGCGGGTAGATCAGTTTGGAATGATCGCCACGTTGGCATCGTGGAGGCCGCGGGTTCAAATCCCGCCCCGTCCACCATACGTTCATGCACGCGTTTATCAGCCTCTTCTTGACGTCTACTTTCTCCGCGCGCCCAAGAAGGACACGTCAGCGTTCTTCTACTGATTTTTGAGAAGAAACGGGCTGCACACAGAAGGGCATGAAACGTAGAAAAAAGGTGTGGCTGACTAGTCTCCGCAAAATGGAAAGTATGCGTCTCTCGTCCTAGCCGTCGCGCGTGAGCCCTTCATATTGAATGACCAGCTCTTCGACGATCGGTCCCACACCCAAGCTTTCCAGTTTCCCTAGGCTCCAACTGCTTGGCCAAGCATTCTGCACGTTATATCTGGCGACTTCGATTCCCCCTGGACTGAGGACTACAACTGACAGATTCTTTCTCTCCACAGATCCACTTGCAGTCTTCTTCATCCAGTCGAGCAGTTCGGTGCTCTCAGTGACGCCGTCTCTCAAAACCAGAGGCCCGTAATGAACGAGACCGGGTATCAGAACGGGATTCAGCTGGTCACCGCCTTCTCTGTATTCGATCACATCCACAGTCACGTTGAGCCCTTCGACTGCCATGAAGTAAGCATCGGCTACGCCGTCGATCTCAACCAGAAACTTGTACTTCAAATACGGTTCCACCCGGGGGCCTGCAGGAGCTTGAGCCTGGATTACAACGAACCCTAGAAGGGCGCTTGCGACCAAAACAACGGCAATGGCGAGAATCCTTTTGTTCAACAAATCACCTCCGCAAGGTTTTTTCAAACGTAGTTATGGAGTGATGATATATTGTTTATGGAAGTATGTTCTATTCTGCATGTGCTAGAGATATTCAAGGTGCACAAATGAAGGAGCGTGAAATCGTTCACCACGCTTTCAGTGAAGGGCCCGTTCCAGCAAAACCAAACGTGTGCCCCAGCTTTCTGGAGAGCCCCAGTCAACCTCTTGGAAGGCTTTCTCAAACTTGACATCGTATGTGCCCATGACCGCGTTGCATCTACGCTTCACGGCGGCGGCTACGTTGTGCCATAGATGCGATAGGAAGCCCCGTGTGTTTATGGCATGGACGGTGAAGACCCACAGCGTAACTTCTCGACGCCGGTTCAGGGAGCCATAAGATAAAGCGTCTAACGTGTCTTTTTTGAGGGTGGCGTAGAACCTGTGGGTCCTTCTGAGTGTTTCGAAGCCTGTGGGCGTGCAGTCTAGAGCCTTCCAATCATAGACCAGCATTCTGTGGGGAATGAGATGAGGGTTGGTTTGCAGTAGCGTGTAGGCGTCATTAGAGCTTGACGCGTTTATGGCTTGACGAGAAGCCGCATGCGGCAGAGCCTGGGGTGTGGGACGCCAGAAGACGTTCATCTCGAAGGCTCTGACGAATCCGTATTCCTGGGCAAGCTTCAACGATGCCTCGTTGTCAGATGAAGTCGTGTGCCGAAGCTGCACCACGCCCAGTTCTTCAGCCTTCTCGATAAGTTGCCGAGTTAGAGCGTGAGCATATCCTCTTCCTCTAAAATCCGGGTGCACCCGCAAGCCCTCCATCCAGCCCGTGTTACCACTGTCAACGAGCCTAAGGTTAGCGACGGCGACCAGCCGACCGTCCACCTCAACACCATACATGTAGGAATTGGAGTCTTTCAGCCAGTCGACAATCACTGAGGCGAGGTAGTCGTGCCCGTCCCAAATGTGCCGTGAAATCTCGGAGATAGCTTCCCTGTCGGATGCAGAGACTTTTCTAATTCTGGTTGACATAGGGTCTGAGACGACTTGCACGGGCCGCCTAATAATTTTTCCTTGCAGGGACTGCGGGCGATTGTATGCGTTTGTGTCTTCTTCCATACATATGTCGGGTCTTGTAATATGTCAGCCGCGGTATGAACGTATATATTGAGTATTACGATATTACATGTATGTGGGTACAGCGAATAAACAGTTCAACACAACTACACAAAAAAGGTGAAGAATGAATGAAACAAAAATTCGCGGGCAACGAGCCCCAGCTCCATTCACGAGTCATCATTGAACTCATCCCGCCAAAATCAGCCCCAACTGAAAACAGGTTCAGGAAACTCCTGCTCGAAGCGGTGGACGAGGGTCTTTCTGCCCTCGGCGAAACCCCAAAACAGGCCGTCTACTTCCACCTGCAAGCAGACTTCAACATATGCAAGAGGGACATACCTGACAAGATAGACGAGTTCGCGTTCGCTATCGAAAAAATCTTTGGAGAAGGAGCCAGACTGCTCGAAATTCACATAATGAGAATGCTCTACAAAAAACTAGGCAGGACCGTTAAGCACCAGACAAGGATGAGCAGTCTTTCCTTCACAGAGTATCTACAAATCCTCGAACACGTCTAACAGGTGGCCTTCGGCAGTCAACACTCAAACGTGCACTCTTGGCCAAGCACAGTCGATGTCCCGCATTCTGCAGCATTTCTAAACCAGCCAGAAGAAACGCCACGTTTAAATCGTGGCCAAGACTAACAACCCTCAACATTCTCACAGAGACAGGGCAGAATGACAAGAAAGAGAGGACCCGTAGAACCCATCTGGATAGCTCGAGACCTCTCAAGGTGCAGCGGATGCCGAAAATGCGAGATCGAATGCTCCCTATCCCACGAAAAACGCGTGTGGCCAGAAGCGTCCCGCGTCAGAATCTTCATGCTCGTTCCAGGCGTCGAATTCCCCCATCTCTGCGCCCAATGCGAAGACTACCCATGCGTGGAAGCTTGCCCCACTGACGCCCTGTCAACAAACAGAAAAACGGGCGCGGTAATTGTTGACCCCGCCAAGTGTGTGGCTTGCGGAAAATGCATAGACGCGTGTCCCGGCAAGATACCCCACATGCACCCCACAAAGGGCCATGCTTTAATCTGCGACCTCTGTGGCGGCGACCCGAAATGCGTCAAAGTCTGCCAAGAGGGCGGATGGAACGCGTTGACCAAAGTGCCCAGAACTGACCGCGCTTACAAGCTCTACGCCCGCACGCCAGAAGAAACGACTCGGTACTTGGCGACTAAGATGTACGGCGAGAAGGCGGAGGAACTGATGTGATACGCGGCTACGCGGGAAAATTCCTCGAAGTCGACCTCTCAACACAGCAGGTTAAAGAAACAACCTTCGATGACCGTGTGTTGAGAGACTATGTAGGCGGCAGAGGATTAGCCGCCCGAATACTCTGGGATCGTCTGGGAGCCAAGTGGGAAAGAGTGCCCCCGTTAGAGCCAGAAAACCCGTTGCTGTTCTTAACAGGCCCGTTGACGGGGTATTTTCCAGGGGGAAGAACCTGCATCTCCGCCAAGTCTCCCCAGAGCAACGGCGTGGTGGGCTCGACCATAGGGGGAGAGTTCGGAGTCGAGCTGAGATGCGCCGGCTATGATGGCGTGATAGTCAACGGCGAATCTGAGAAGCCTTCCTACCTTTTCATCAAAGATTCTGACGTTGAAATCAGGGACGCATGTCATGTCTGGGGCAGAGACGCGAAAGAGACCGTGAGAATTCTCACCAAAGAGTGCAGAGAGAACCTGCAAAGGCGTTTCCCAAAGTATGGCGAATTCAGAGAACCTTCAATACTTTACATCGGTCCTGCAGGAGAAAACAGGGTGCGGACAGCAGTGGTCGCTGCCAAGTGGACTCATGCGGCGGGCTACGGCGGCTACGGTGCAGTCATGGGTGCCAAGAAGCTTAAGGCAGTAGCCGTAAAGGGTACCGGTCCGTTGCCAGAGGCAGCGGACATGAAAGAAGTGCAGAGGTTAACGCGACTGGTCTGCAAGAATGCTTATGAGAACGAACTGTGGAGACGGTGGGGAACAGGGGCGGCAGGCTACGAGGTGGGGGCGAAGACAAGTTCTGAGCCCGTGAGAAACTGGCAAGAGGAGTGGCATGATAAAGCAACTTTCGGCGTCGACAAGTTCGAGGACAAGGTTTGGATAAAGAGGTATTGGGCCGATTTCGGTTGTCCTACATGCTGTTTGAAAATTGCCATGGTCAAGACTGGAAAGTTCAAGGGAGCGATTACCGACAACCCGGACTATGAGCTGCAAGCCTATCTGGGCCCAAACCTGGGCATATTCACCCCCGAAGAGAACGTCTACCTCACAGCTCTCATCGACGACCTAGGACTCTGCGGCATACAGACAGGTAACGTACTAGGCTTCGCCGCAGAACTCTTCCAGAGAGGAATACTCGATAAGAAGGACTTGGACGGCGTGGAGCCGAAGTGGGGCGACACTGAAGCTTTCGCTGCCCTCATCAAGAAAATCGCCTTCAGAGAAGGTGTAGGCAACCTGTTGGCTGAGGGAACCTACCATGCGGCCCTTAGCATAGAAAAGACGAAGAATGTGGATGTGCTGCAGTATGCGGTGCAGTCGAAGGGCATAAGCATCGGCGCCCATGGAATTCGAAGCGGCAAAGACTACCCACACATAATATCCTACGCGTGCTCAGTTCAAGGCGGAGACCACACCTCAACAACAGCCCTTCCAATAGATGGTTCCGGAAGCGAAATCTGGGAAATCTTCAACGACTCCGCAGTCTACTGCAACTTCAACAGCTTCGGAGTGAAACGCCAAGTCAGGTTCGACTTCTACGAGGCAGTCACGGGCTTGAATCTGACGCCCGACGAATGGTGCAAGACCAGAGGAATGAGGATACTGCAGCTCCAGCGGACGCTGTTGTTGCTGGGCGGTTGGGACCCGAAGGTTCACGACGACAACCCGCCACGATTCTACGAGCCCCTCCCCTCAGGACCGCAAAAAGAAAAGGCCGCGAAGAGAGAGGAAGTAGAAGAAGCGGTGAAGGAATATTATAGACAAGCCGGATGGGATAAGAACGGAGTGCCAAAATCCGGCACGCTTAGGAAACTCGGACTCGAGGACGTCGATAAGAAGTTGGAAAGAATTCGATGATAGACATCGATAGTCAGCATAGAAAAGCGACGACTTAGTTCACTGAAGGCATGTTCTTCAACGTCATCGAAGGTAGTTGACGCGCAAACGAGTACGCAGTACTTAGTCGTGACAACG
>CAYNAW010000026.1:0-21543 GCA_964395545.1 uncultured Candidatus Bathyarchaeia archaeon
TTAGCACCATCGGCTTCTGCAACGTGACTATTCCAAAGACGCTTTTGTATGGTGAACCTTGGACAGTGTTAATAGACGGCGCACCAGTACCAGCTACAATGACAGAAAATGCAACTCATACCTCCCTTTACTTCACATACGCTCACAGCACTCACACAATCCAAATAATAGGCACATGGGTAATCGGACCACCACCAGACACAACACCGCCACTTATTGGCACTCCTTCCCAAGAGCCAGAGCCAGACAAAGTCACACCTGACAAAGCCGTTAGAGTCTCTGTAAGCGTAACGGATATGGAAAGTGGCGTAAAAAACGTCATTGTATCCTACACAACAAACAGTGGTGCAACATGGAACAATTTAACAATGCTCTACAACACAACAACAGCCTTATACCAAGCTACTATTCCAGCATTTCCATCAGGAACAAACATATGCTACAAAATTATCGCTTACGATAACGCTGATAACGTCGCCATAAACGACAACGCTGGACAATACTACTGCTATACAGTAAATCCGCCCGCCCCACCGCAACTTTCAGTTTCTATAAGCCCGCTATCAGCATCAATCCTCGTAGGTCAATCAGTAACCTTCACATCAACAGTTTCAGGCGGATACACACCCTACACCTATCAATGGTACCTCAACAGCGCCCCAGTCTCAGGAGCCACATCAAGCACATGGACTTTTACACCCACAACAAGCGGAATCTACTACGTATACCTTAGAGTAACAGACTCTAAAAGCAACACATCACAATCCCAAGCAGCCCGTATAGCAGTTGCAACCGTTCCTGTCGGAGGCTACAGCATCCCCATACAACTACCAACCACAGCAAAACCAGTTACCCCATACATCGCATTACTGACAATCCTAACAGCAATCTTCACAACAATAAAACGAAAAACAAAAAGAAAGCACTAAAACTTTCCATGCACTTTTTCTGTTACAAGACTCAATTTTTCAGCATATTGAAGAAAAGCCATACGCAAGACTTCACTCTCCGATTGACCAAGTTTCTCCGATATTTGCCTAAGTATTTCTCTTTGCTGTTTGCTTAAAACAACCCTTACAATGTCTCTTTTGGGCACAGGATGACCACACTATTGTACAATTCAACTTATGTTTTGAATGATATAATCTTAATGGGCAGAGTATGACAAAGGTTGGTTCAAGGCTCTGCCATGGGAAGAAACTGATCAATACATTCGCTCAGGACATCGTAATCCTGAAGATTTTGAGCAGGACAGCCTCCGCACTATCACGATAAGCGAGGAAGAAGGCATTAAGGCGGTAGTCGGAAAGCTCAAAGGTGAAGACAAGACTACCGTGCAAAGCTACCTTTTTGATAAAGCCAAAGGCTGGAACTTAGAAAAGGCCAAGGCTTGGTTTGAAAAACACCGCGAAGGCTTAGTCAAAGAGCATGTTTCAGTCATATTGCCTTTTCAAGTTTTGGAGAAGATTGTTGACAAGCCTCTTCGAATTCGTGGCATAGCCATTACTTCTGGCATGAGCCGAAACTTCAACGTTTACACGCCTGAGGAACTGCAGAATTTCGCCACCAAGCTTGTTTCTGCTCCTGTCTACGTTGAGCATGTTGCCGTGCCTAACGCCATAGGAAAAGTCACAAAAACCGAATGGGACGGACAAAACCTCTGTTATGAAGCAGAAATCTACGATGATGAAACTGCCGAGAAAATCCGTAAAGGCTTGATTCAGCATGTTAGCGTAGGCGCAGATTACGAAACGCTCGATATTTTAGACGGAAAGGTTCCTCATGGCTTGCACAACGCCGAATTAAGCCTCGTAGCTGTTCCAGGCATACCAGAAACTAACATCCAAGTCATGGAAAAACTGCAGACAAAAGAACAGGCTTTTCCTCTCCGTTCGGTCGCCTTGGTAAACGACTTCAAAGTTGACGGAAAAGAATACATCACGCCCGGCGAGTATGTTTTAGGCTTTCACCGAGACCCCTACGCTTTCTTACCCGAACACTTCAGCACGATTTGGCTGGACAGAGAAAACGGAATATTAGCCCTCATAAGCAGACTCCGCAACCAGCCCGAATCAAAACGCATACAATCCATCCTCTTCTCAAAAGAGAAAATGTGGAACGAAAACAAAATCCGAGACTGGTTCCTGCTGCATCCACACTACCTTGTCGAATCAAAAAATCCTGCTCCAACAGGCGACTCTGCAAATCAACAGACACAGATGAAAGAACCTGAAAAACCGAAAGAAAACGAGAAACCACAAACCGAAAAGCCAAAAGACGAACCCAGCAACTTGGCTGAAAGTCTTCTAAAAGAACCACCCAAAAACGAGTCAGCAATCCCAGTTAAAGAAGCCATAAGCCTCATCCAATCCGTTTTGCCCAGCCCAGTTGTTGAACGAAGCTGGAGTTTTGGTCCTCAAAGACTCTGTCAAGAGCTTCGTGGCGTAGTCCACAAGCTTGAGTCAAAGTCACAAAAAATCACAGTGGGGAGTACTGAGGACGAACTCAGAAAACCAGAAACCAAAAGGGAGTAATGAAAAATGGCTGATGTTTCAGGAAAAACTTGGATGGCAATAGGCGAAACAGACGACCCAAACGCGGTCATCGAAAGCTTTGAAGCCGCAGCAGCCATAACCAAAGGCGACCCAGTCTATCTGTCAGCTGACGACAAGGTCAGCCCAGCAGTAGCGGACCAAAACTGCATAGGCATAGCCACAAAAAGCGTCTCATCTGGACAATCATGTCCAGTTCTGACCAGAGGAAGAGTCAAAGTCAAAGCTGGCGGAGCAATAACACGCGGAAAAGCAGTGAAAGGTGCAGATGCAAGCAAACGAGTAGTCGCTCTGGCTGACATCAACGAGGGCGGAGCAGCCACATACTCATGGACACTGAAACTCGGATGGGCTCTGCAAACAACGACTGCAGCGGATGACTTGCTCTTCATCGCTGTGGAGAAGTGACAGCATTGAAGCCCAAACTTTTTGAAAGCCTAATGGTAAAAGACACTGAACACAAGGAGCTCTACGAGAAACTAAAAGAAAAAGCAGCCTCGCACCCCTTCGTGAAACGCTACTGCACAACAGGCGTCAAAGAAGGCTTCTTCAGCGACATGACCGGTGCACTTGGCAAGATGCACGACACTCTCGTTGAGGCTGCGTGGCCTGAACTCGTTGGCAGAAACGCAATCAACGTGCGACCAACATCTGAGGCTTTGGAACGTTTTCCACTGGACGTTGGAGCCATTGCCTACGAGTATGCTGAAGGAGCTGTCACAAGGCTTAGCGGAAAGAAAAAGAGCACAATCGATGTCAGCACGAACGTTCTGGCTGAGGCTTCTGACGAATGGACTCGCGAATACTTGGAAGACGCCACTTGGAACGTGTTGGACAACGCTGTTGAGAACATAGGAAGAGCCTTAGGCGAAAAAGAAACAAACAAAATCCTCTCGCTCTACGGAGCCATCGCAGACGCAGACCTTGCAGGAGGCGCTCCAATCGCTGGAGGCGGTGCTGCCCTAAGCTGGAACGGACTGCTCAAACTTCACAATGCCGTCAGAGGCGAAAACTGGAGACCAACAGTCCTCGCAGTACACGAAACACAACTGCACCAACTCTTAAACGATGACAAATTCATTCACGCCCAATACTTGCCCTCAGGACAGACAGACTTGGAGCAAGGCGTAGTCACAAGCGTCTTGGGCATGCGTGTTCAAGCCAGCACTCTTGTCTCTAATGGAACAGCATACGCCATTGATACCCGTGTGGCTGCGGTTATGCTCTTGCGAAGAGACGTAACCGTTGAAGACTGGCAAGACCCAAAAACAGGCGAATACGGAGTCAGAGCCACAACACGCTTCGGCTTAGGCGTCCTACGAAGCAAGGCTGTAGCAAAGATGACCAACATAAGCACATCGCTGTAGCCATAGCCATCCAAGGTTAACGCAGAATGGAAAGATACGAAGGCAAATGCCCAAAGTGCGGAAGAATCTACCACTCACACCGCAAAAACGACATAATCGTCTCCGACTGCTGGCGCATCTGCACAACATGCAAGGCTGAAATGACACCTTACACGCCTGACCTGGCATCTAACGCTTACGGCTTGGACGGCAAACATGACCTGCAGATTCTGATGGTCTGCACCGACCATTCTCCCCCTTTCTATTCAACTCAAAAACCCGTTGAGGTTGTTTGCACATGAGACGCTTGAACGAAAGGCTAAATCTTGCCAAGACTGTCTTAGCGGAGCTAAGCAAGCAACCTCTTCGCAGAACAGAGCTCGAGAAACGCACGGTTAAGAAGTGCGGAACCCACGCCACCTTCGACGGCATACTCCACTACCTAATTCAGAACGGTTACGTGGAGAAGACTGAGCGAAGACACTGCGCTCCCTTCCGCACAACAGAGAAAGGAAAGAAACTCCTGGAAGGCCTGCAGAGTTGAGCGTTCTAAAGCGGTTAGGAGAGGCTTTCACGCGGCGTACACGTTCAGGCTACGCCTACCCAAACGGTCAAACGGTTTTTGAAACGCCAGAAATCCCGTTAAGCGACATAATGAAGCTCTACGAAAGAGACGCCTGCTGCAAAGCCTCAGTGGATCTTCTGAGCGCTGCCACGGTGGGCATGGGCTTCTACACTACAGTAAGTGAAGGGTACGAGAAAGCAAAGGAAGCCAAACAAGTTGTTGACAGCTTCAATGAGGATGTGAACCTTGACGCCTTACTCAATGACATGGCTCGGATTATAATCGCATGCGGAAACGATTTCTGGCTCAAAATCACGCCTGAAAAACTGCAAGAACTCAAAAGGTTGCCAATAGACGCCATCGACAAAATCGAGTACAGTTTCCTAAGCAAAGAAAAGCTCAAGCTTCCATACCAAACTGAAGGCTACAAGCTCGCAAACAAGTATGGCGGAGAAACACTCAAGCCACAAGTTGCCATTCACTGGAAAATCAACTGCACATCGGCATCAGGGTTTGGCACAGGTATCTTGCAGGTTCTGCTTCACACGCTTGTCTTCAACAGCAACCAGAGACCCAGCTATGCATGGATGAAAGCCAAAATCGAACGCATCATGCCAAAAATATTCGAAAAGTATGCTGGACCAGACGTTCTGGCTCTGCTGGAGAAGGCTAATGACGAAACAATCCAGAAATTCGAAGGCGTCATCAAGAACCGCCCAGAAGAAGGCGCATGGCTGTTCTACAGCGGAAAAGGCGACATAAAACCCGTAATGCTTGACCCAAGAGCACGATTCGAATACTATATAGACCACATCATAAACCAGTTCTACCTCGGCTGTGAAACACCTTTACCGCGCTTGTTCAGCACGCCGGGCTTTACAGAAGCTTCTGCAAAGGCAGCTTTAGACCTTCAAGACATGCTCATTAAGCCTACTCAACGCTACATAAAGCGCCAAGTTGAGAGAGACATTTTTGACATCGTTTTAGCTCAGGCTGGTTTCAACCCAGCAGAAGCTCAAGTTCGCTTGAACTGGGGGATGGAAGAGGCTCCTGTTCCTGAAGTGGCTGACATTCTCAAGGCTGCTGAGTTAGGCTTCATTCGCATAGATGAGTTTCGCAAGAACGCCGTCAAGTTCGGTTGGGAACTGTGGGAAGCTGAACCGGCAAAGGAGGTGAACAAAGACGGGATTTAGTTTCAAGCCCAAATTGGCAGTGGTGTTGGCGATTGTCAAGGGAATTCAGACAGCAAGCACTGTAATTCTGTCTCAAGGTGACATAACAACCATCATTGTCGTCGAAGCCATCGCAAACGCCCTGCTGATGGGCGTCAGTTACTACAAAGAATCACAATGACGGAGACTGATTGATGAGTGAACCAGAAGCGCCATGGAGCCAATACGACCAAGCCTTCAAACGCCTACATGACAAGTTAGGAGAAATACTTGCTCAGCTCTCATCGATTGAAGACGCCAACATCTTCAGCGGAACCTACACTCCCTCTGGCGCAGGCTCAACCACGTTAGTCACAGCTGTGTCGGGCAAAACCATAAAGGTTTATGACTTCTTCCTCTGGAATAGTGGAACGGTAGACGTAGGCGTTAGGCTTTACTTTGGTTCAAGTGGCAAGAACCTGTTCAAGGGCAAATTGGCTCCGAAGACAGGCGTGGTTAAGAGTTTTGTTCGTTCTTGGAAGTCGAATGTTGGAGACTCGCTTGTTTTGGCTTTGGATGCTGCTGGAACGTGCGATTATGGAGTAGGAGCTGTGCAAGCCTAATGAGTCAAGTTGTAACGAAATTTCCGTCAACGAATCAGACTATTGTGGTTGGATGGAACAATCCCGCGAATGCCTATGCTGAAGACGGAGTCAACGCAGATGCGAGCCCACCTAACGAGGCAACCGAGCCTGAACAGAAGTATGGCGGATGGAACTTCACAGCAGGCGACATTCCAGAAGGGTCAACAATAACTAAAGTGGAGATGGGCACAAAACATTACGAAGTAGACCCAACGGGCTATTACCAATACACTCGTCTAAAACATGTCAACAGCGGTGGCAGTTCTGCCATTTATGAATTAACCAGAAGAACCTCGTTGACATGGGATTGGGTTGACATTACGAGCCGAGAAAGCTTCTGGGACCTAAACAAGCTAAACAGCGCAGATGTCCGCATCATATCAAAAATCATTGCTCAAGGGGGAGGCGGAGGATGCTACCCAGAAAACGCTTACTTTCTGGGAAAAGACGAGAACGGTTGGGTCTTGCGCACTCCAAAAGAGATCAAAGAAGGCGACAGGCTCCTTGTTTGGAAAGAGCCAGAAGGCTTAGATTTCGCAGAAGTTGGAAGAGCAGAGGCTTATGAGGGCATACAAGAGTACATCACCGTCTTTTTGCCAAAGCTGAAGTTCGCCAATAGAAGAGCTGAAGGCGAATTCTTTGACTTTCAGCCACACGTGACCGTAACAACGAAACATCCACTACGAGTATTCAAGAAAGAGGGAAAAGTCCGAGGCAGGGAATTCGCACAAACGCTTCTCTCCGCTGGCGAGCTCCATCAGCGAATAGTGGGCGGAGAAAAGTTTTGGATAGGAACCCTTTGGAAAGGCGAAAGCCTAATGGCACTTCCAATCGAACGAGTAGACTATCACCAAAAGCCTGGAAAAGTCTTCAAAATCATCATGAAAGATACGAACGCAAAACACCTGTTTGCAGACTGCTTCACATCTGAAGAAATCGAATACTTGGGAAAATTCGGATACGGATTAAGGCAGATTGCTGATCTGATGCCTCTGCTCAGCCAGATGTATAAACTGACATCCTACGTTGACGCACTTGCTCTACGAGTCACCTATGTCCCACCAATTGCAGGACAATTTCATAGTCTCGGAGAGGGATTGACAAACTCGACGATTTTCACTTGACGCCACGCACTTGGAGAGGAAACTAAACAGAAGGGAATCACTCCAAGCAAGCTCCCGAATAGAAGTGCATTCCTTGAGGGTTAATGACCGATATTATTAACCAACAGTTTTTGTAGAGTCGATGCGTCCCCATCAAGAAATAGGGCGTTGATCTATCGAGAAAATCGTTCATCCTGTTCTCAACTCTTCCAGCAGTTTCGCGCCCATGCATCCTGCGAAGAATCCTTCGATAATAATTCCCTATTTCCATATCCTCGCACATAACCCAGTGATGAGAGCAACTTGGTCTGCAGCGGAAGTAGAATTTTACCCAATAAGGAAGCAAATTAATCATTTTTTTCAGAGCTCTGGGTCTTGAATACGTCGCAGTCCTTGAATATTTGCGGTATTCTATCTGGAACTCGTCAATTATAGGTCTGACTATTCCCAAGGATAATTTGCTTCTTTGATGCAGGTATTCAAGCGATGAGCTTTGGTTTTCTCTGATTTTTTGTGCTATAGTAATTGGGCTGGCCATTTGGAGAAGTTCTATGCTGGACGGGTCTATTTTTCGACTTTCTGGTCTAAAGTCGCTTCCCTTTCCTTCGATTTCGTATTCAATATATTGAAATTTCTTGAACGGATTTAGATAGTAATTCTTCAGCGGGATGGAATAAATACGTCGTAACTTTCCATGCGTTGTTAAGCCAGCAACGCATACAGCGACTTCATACTTTTTGCTAACGTATGGTTCAGCAATGCCCAGAACCAGCATTTTCTCTTTCAATATGAAATCCCGCCTACAGGTCAAAGCTAATGTACCCCAAAGTCTCCTCGAGCTTTAGGGCGATCCGATGGCGATGGCAAAATGCAGGTCCTATTTCCGTGCACATAAAAGCAGCATTATTGTTTCTCACAATCTCGAGTATTTCTTGAAGATTCTCCGGGACAAGGACATTGCTGTCGTACCATGAGAAGAATTGCTCGTAATTCATCTGTCCTGAATAGAGCAATCTGCGGATGTTGCTGGGGACGCCAAGATTCGGTCGATGAATGTACTGAATTGCTTCGTGCTTGCTCAGCTCGGATACATTGTTTCTATTCCAATATGGCGTATGTCTGCTGTTGGGATTGCTTCGTATGTCCACTAAATAATTGCACGAGAAGATGGGAAATTTCAACACTCTTAAGAGTTCCTCAGGTTTCTTGTTGCTTGTTCCTACCGTTAAGAAATCAAAAAACCTCATCGGATTGCTTCTAAGGAAGGCTTTGTTCAGTCTTTCAAGGTTCCAATTCCGTTGACTCTTGATTTGCTCAAGAGGTGAAAGCTTCTTCGGCTTTTGCGGCTTAATAGGTTGAGAGGGTTCAATCTCTGTCAATTTAACGACCAACCAATACTATGAAGACCATATCCTATATTTCGTTTAGGCTTTGATCAATGCTCGGCAATGCATCGACGCTTCGTTTCGCCTTCTTTTCTAATACGTTGTATCAATTCACATTTTGCAGAAATTGCATTTAGAATCTGCTTTTTCATTGTGAAAATTGCTTAATTTTGGCTTCTTTCCCGATTTATACTCAGAAAAACGTTCACACAACACGGAGCCGACTGTCTTGGCAAGCGTAACCGTTGACGATGTTCACGACGTGATTAACGTCAGTTCAGCGGATGTTCCAGACGCTAAAATCTTGAAAATGTTAAAGCGTGCCGAGGTTACGTTGGAGCTTGAGCTTGGCAAAGAAACTAATTACAATGATTGCAGTGAAGCCGAAAAGGAGTTCATTACTGTTCTGGCAGCCATTTATGCGATTTGCTATTTGACTGGTGGCTCTGCAGTCGGTTTAAGCTTCTCTGTTGGAGACCAAAACGTTTCCGTGCTCAGTAAAGCTCCGCCTTTGGATGTTTTGCAGACTGAGTTGGAGCGGATTCTGGCTAATTTGAAACAGCCCTACATTGGGAGTGTGTAGAATTTTTGGGAACCGTGCCAGAAGCCTATTATCAATTCGTCATGAATTATGCGCCTTACGTTTACGTTATTCCGCCAGACACTCCAGACCCAGCATTTGGGAGAGCCGCCTTTGCAGCAGCCTTCGCCATAGACTTTCTCTATGAAGCCTACTCTGCCAAACAGTTTGAAGACAGAAAGACGGACATTTTCAACAAGATTGTGAGCCTTGCTGACTGGATTCTAACACAGCAGTGCACAGACCCAGCGAGGAAGGCTTATGGCGGATTCAAAAGCAACGAAACAAGCATATACTACTATAGCGTAGACGCTTGCCGAGTTATCCCATCACTCTTGAAAGCCTACGAGCTGACAAACGACACGGATTATCTGGATGCTGCCAAACTTGCCGGAGTAACATTCCTCAAAACCATGCAGGACCAGCAAGCCTATGGCGGTTTCGCAAGAGCCGTAACAATCGCAGACGCTTGGCTATTGCAGATGGACATTGAATGTCTTTATGGGCTTATTGGCTTGAAGATGCTCGCAGAAGAATACGACACGGCAAACGCATCCATTTATCAAGACATAATGGCTAAAGCAGTCGATTTTCTCAGAGAAGGCTTTGAAAACCTCTGGCTGCACTACGACCCTTCTGATGACGAATGGCATAGAATAGGACTCAGCGAAAACGAGATCTACGACGACCCATTCGCCTACGCCTTACTCGGCTTATACGACTACGAAGGCTGGAGTGTCACATGCCAAAAGGTTTACAACTTCATTAACTCCATCCGAGCCAGCGCCCAATACCCAGCCTACAACCCTGCCATTTGCTGGGCAGGCTACATAGATGTCATCAGCCGATTCTCAGCCTGCGACTATTACGATGCGGTCACGAGCGGAATCCTCTGGAAAATCCGCAACCATCATGACAAGCCAAGCCTCGAATTCAGCATGAAAATCATCGACAAGCACCAAGACCGATTCATGTTCTGGGGCGTCAAGCATGCTGACTACAGCTATGTTGAAAACAAGAAGGCTATGGCAACTGTATGCTGGCTTTCGCTCCTCTACCTAAACTACGAGCCTCCAACAACACGCTTCACCCAGATACTCCGCCAAAACGGAGAAACCATAACCCTATACCCAATCAAAGAAGCCCAAGACCAAATCAGCTATGGCGAAGGCGTAGACATCAAAGCCATAGTCTCACCGCTCAGAGTAGAAGAAATCCTCATAGAACCATGCTACATTCTTAACGACTACTTAACCATCCACGTTTTCGCTCCCGTAAGGCAACATGATAAGATACGTCGCAAAGGCGTAGATTACGAGGTTTTAGACATTCAAGCCTTCGATTGGAGAGGCGAAACAGCCCACTTCAAAGCCACACTTAGGAGGCTCATTGGACAATGAGCGAACTTGAAGACCCAATCACAACAGTTGTCAGGCTTCTCCAAAAGAACATTCGAGTCGTCAAAGAAGACGATTCAATCGCAAGCATACACGTAAGCCGAGAATGGTACGACCGAGAACTCTTCAAAAACCACGACGGACAGATCACGGTTGGCTTGGCTGAAAGCCGAGACACAAAAATCGAAATGTCTGGGCGAATTCGCAGACGATTAGGCAGCCTACGAGTCAATGTGTGGGCTACTGACAAGCCAGCAACATCAGACAACGGCAAGCTAATGCGAAACAAAATAGTCGAAGAAGTAAACCGCATCGTGAGACAAAACCGTAACAAACCCAACACGACAGAATACAACTTTACAGGATTGGGCTATCCAGAAGGCGACCCACATAAGGCATTCCAAGCAGGAGCCTCAACAGAACTGACACCTGAGCATGCAAGCTGGATAGAGCTAACAAATGAAGAGTATCAGAAAATCTGGTACAGTGACGACCAGAGACACTCAAAATCTCACAATGTCAACGGCGAATACGCTCTGATGCTTTTCCGCTTCAAAATCGAGAGCAGAGAAAACACCGTTAAGAAGATTGTTTTAACGTTTGAAGGCTACGGCTCTGCTCCTGCTGGAAACGGAGTAACCATAAAAGTCTGGAACCACGTCGCTGGTGCATGGCAAAACGCTCAATCTGGAACTGGCGGAGCAGACGAAACAATAGCTATCACGTTGACTTCAAACCTAACAGACTTCATGGACAGTAACGGATACGTCTGGCTGATAGCAAGAACAACTAACCCAAGCGACGGCACAACGCCAGCCATCGTGTATTGCGATTACGCGAGCTGCTCAATCATGGTTCACGGAATAACGTATTTGGACATCGTCAGTTTTCGAGACGCAGACCGCATCGATGTCAAGCCCTTCATTTACAGAACCGAATTCACCCTCAAATCATGGTGCTACGAAGACATAGGAGGCACATTTTAGAAAATACTGGATTGGCGATTTCAGAAGGAGAGCTTGAATGCCAACCTAAAAGTTTTATGCAGACGAATAAGAATTAGTTTTAGTTGATTTAATTGACAACACGTCGAACGGAATTTAGGAGCAGATTTGAGAACTGGAGTCTCACTCACCCAAGAGCTTATTGGGTTCAAGCTGATGAAACAGGTCTGGTCGGATTTCTGCACGGGGAGTTTAGTAGACTGAGGAATGTGCAGCTTGAGGCTGTAGCTCGGGCGAGTGATAATATAATTGCAAGTCAAGACAGAATCGCCGAAAAGACTGACCAACTTAATATCGGAGCAGAAAAGATAGCGGACGGTCTGGAAGGCATCGGAGCAGCCTTCGAGTGGGGTTTTGCTGAACTGATATGGCGAGTCGAAGAGCAAAGGTTGTTACTCCGCCAGATTCTCGAAGTACTGCAGAAGCCTTTGGACACTCAATCAAAGGAACTGAGGATGAGAGCCGAGAATGCCTACAGACAAGGTTGGTTTGATGACGCATTGTCTGATTTTCTTGAATCGGAAAAGAAGAACCGGTATGATTTCAGTATTTATCAGAGCTTGGGTAACATTTATTTTTTTGAGAGAAAGAACCCGGAGAAAGCCTTGGAGTACTATGAAAAAATGGCAAAGTATGCCAAACCTGAATCAGCTTACCATTCAAGTTTGGCCCATCTGCATATTGGCCTTATCAAGTATCTTCAGGGAAATATCGTCGGAGCATGTCAGGCTACATCACAAGCCATCGCATTAAGCCCGCTGCTGTATGAAGCTCACTATCAGCATGCACAATATTGTGCCAATCTTGGTAGATATGATGAGGCACTCGAGCATCTCGAGAAAGCAGTCAATGGCGACAGATATTATTCTGTCAAAGCATATTCAGAGAAGGATTTTAACTCGATGACAGGGCAGATGACATCTCTCTTCGGAAGAATGAGAGATGAGAAACAATCTATAGCCAAGAATAAAATCAGCAAAATCGAAGAGCAGATTCGCGATGCCGAATCGAAAAGTGAGGGATTGCCCAGCTATCTCGAACAAACTAAAAAGTCGATAGATAGGACTCTCGAGCTAATAAGAAGAGTGACTTTGCTGGATTCGTTTGATGCAATTTCGGAAGCAGACAGAGCTTTGAGCCTGTTTTCGGAGGCTCTTTCAAACTTTGCCCAAATCATTAGCGAGCGGATCCATGAAAAGACCTCAGAGATTGAAGATAGAAGATTGAAAGACTCACACATTGACGTTAAGGGGACTGCCACTGAGGTCATTCTTGGTCTTGTTGCTCTTGGTGGCGTCATGGTCTTCCTCTTTTCAGCGGCATTACTGTACATGCCCTCTTCAATCCCAAAACAGAGCCTGCCAACTCTAATGATAGCATCCGTATTAGTAGTAATTGCTGGATTAGGTGCACAAACGACTGTCACAGTTCGGCGAAGAAAAGCGAGCAAGAGAGAGCTGAGGCTTCTGGAAAGCGACTTAGCGAAACTTAAGGATGAACTCTCTGTGATTAAGAACTACATAGAATCTTTGGGCATGTGAACAAGACACGCTACAAACTGCCCATTCTCCCTCCTAACCTAAGATGCCAATGAAAAAGAAGAAAGGGAAAATTGGCGAAACTCCGCACACTAAGAAGTGTAAATGATGGCTAAGCAGTAGTCTCTCCCGAGCTAACATAAGATTCTAAGATTTATATTGCTCTACAATCACATGCTCTCAATTGCTTTTTTCGGAAAGTGCATTTCAGATGCACTTTTCCATCGTGAAAATTGTTTATTTTTGCCTTATTTTCCGTTCTTGTTTAGAAGGACCGTATCCAGATGCCTGAAACTTATGGAGCACAGGAATGTCGTGCATACTTCGTCCAAGAATCAACCTACGGACAGACTCCAACAAACCCATCAATGCTCGGAATAAGCAGCGAAAACGTCGAACCAGCCTTAGACCCAAGCCTAATCAAACTGCGAGGAATAGGCTCCAAAGACCTGCAAGCCCTAAAGAAGGGACTGCGAAACCCAACACTGAAGATTCTGCATGTCTTGTCAAGCGATGCACCAATCACTCTCATACAGCACGCTCAAACCCTGAACAGCCTCAGCATACAAGTCTTGTACTACAAAGGCTTGTTTGCTTCAGCAACCGACATCATAAGCCTACTCTACAAAGGCTGCAGAATCCACAAACTAAACGTAGAATGCAGCATAGAAGACATCATAAAAGCCAATGTCGAGCTTATCGGGCAGATGGCTGAAACAGGCACAGCAAAAATCACCGGAGCCACCTACGCCGATTATGCAGGAGCAGTCTCCTTCAACGACAGCTACGTTCAAAGAGGAGCAGGCGACGGCTCAGGCTTAACCGCACTGGAAAGAGTAACAGACTGGAAATTCACAATCGAAAACAACCTCAAACCAGTCCCAGTAATCCGCTCCACCGATGGCCATCTGCTAAAGTATCTTCCAGCACGCCACCGCAACCTGATAGGCGAATTAACATTCGAATTTGAAAGCAAACAAGAATTCGACGACACCATAAACGACAGCGAATTCAGCCTCAAATTCGGCTTAGGCGGAACAAACAGCGCCTTGTTCAAGTATTGCAAATGGGAAAAGGTAGCCACGCCAACCCGAATCGAAGACCTGGTGGCTCTCAAGGCTTCGTTTGTCTCAAGAGACGTTTACATCAGCTAACATGGAGGCTTCTAAGAATGGCTGTTGAAGTCAAAGTTTTGGAGAATTTTGGTCGAGAAGCTGCTTTACGAAAGAAGTGGCTGAAGATGTGGGAAACGCTTGGCGTCAGAATTCTCAAGCTTCCCAAGTGGATGCAAGACATCGTGCTTGAAGATGTCAACACGGCCATCAGAAACCGAATAGCCACAATGGAGATGATTCAAAACGCAAACAGAAAACATCGAGCTTGACGAAAGATTCGGCAAGGAGTACGCCGGACGATACGTATTCAGTGAGATAAGCTGGGCTAAACGTAGCCGAATCATCCAGAAACATACTAAATATCATCCATTAACAGGACAAGTAGTGAGCAGCGACTTCATCGCCATACAAGCCGAAACCATATGGGCTTCGCTTAAAGAACAGCCAATCCACAAACCCATAACACTCGAAAAACTGCTCAACGAAGAAGACGGAATTCCAATAGGCTTAGGCGAGCTATTCAGCCAGATTGTAAACAAGCTGAACAGCGTCACGCAAGACGAAACCGCTTTTTTATCAGAGCAATCCGCAGACAAAAGCCAAACCCAGCCCTCACGGATTTCCGCCTCTGCAAAGAATTCGGGTGGACACCACTCCAGCTCAGAAGACAGCCAGCCAAAACAATCCAGCAATTCATCACGATTCTAAATGAAATGGACAAACAAACGGAGGAAGAACGACAAAAAGCGGAGAGAGAAACAAAATGGCGGTCGAAATAACATGCGACATTGAAGGCATAGACGAGTTCAAGGCTGCCATGCAAAACTTTGATACAGGCATGCAGAGGCATGTATATCGACAGTTGGCAAGCTGGGCAGCAGACGTCAAAGCCTTAGCCAGACAACTCGCTCCAGTCAGAACAGGCCATCTACGAAGCACAATCTACGCAAAGATTCAAGACTGGGTTGCGGAAATCGGTGCAGAAGCCGCCTACGCATTATTCGTAGAACTGGGCACACGACACATGCAAGCACATCCCTACCTCTACCCAGCAATCCAAGAACACCTTCCAGAACTTGAACAAATAATTCTCGAGGCATTAGACGCAGCAAAAACGGAGGCTGGACTACCATAAGCTTCAGAGAAATCGCAGTCACCATAAGGGCTGTCAACCGCGCAAGCCACGAATTCTCAAAAATCCAATCTGACGCCGAAGCCTTAAGCGTGCGGATAAAGAGCCTCGGCACAGCCATCGCGGGCTTGGGAGCAACAGCTACAGCAATCGGACACATAGCACATCAATTCGGTCTACTAAACGACCAGCAAGCTCGGGTCTTCAACTCAGCCATGATGGTCATCTCAGTCATGGGCATGTTTATGCGAACGAGCTGGGGCGTAGCCGTAGCCCAGAAAGTCTATGCTGCTGCCTGCTGGATCGCCACTGCAGCTCAAAACGCATTAAACATTAGCTATGCTACGTTTCTGGCTTTGACAGGTGTTGGCATCGCGGTTATAGTTGCAGCAGCCGCAGCCATGTGGTATTTCACCAGCCAAATGAACGCAGCTACTGCAAGTGTTAACCAATTCAACGAAGCAACCAGCTCCATGCAGATGCCGTCAACCTATCAGGGACGCAACATTCTCAGAAAAGGCGAAGAGGACATCTACGCCAAGGGAGATTAAGCAATGAGCGTAGACCTTCCAAAGATGGCACTCGCCTTCGGCTCAGTAGCCCCTCCTCAGGGAGACGTTTTAGAGGCGAGAATCACGTTGGCATGCACAGAGGAAGCCAGCAGATTCGAAGTTCTTCTGCAAAACTGGAACAAGAAATACTCTCCCAGCGAAGCCAATGCCATAAGCGTAGGCGTTGACGGCCACATTGACTTGGGCAGAGGCATTAACTGTCCGCAACTAATCACCTGCAAGGTCGAAGAAGTCAGGTTCATGTCTGACGCGGTAGCACATTACGTTAAGGTTTCTGGGCGTGGCTGGGATGAACGGCTTTTCCGAGCTCTGGTCACTAAAACCTATATCAACCAGAAAGGAGAAGCCATAGTCAAAGACCTCATGGACACATACGCTGGCTTAAGCCATAACAGAGGCGGAACCGAACTCGTAGAGGACACGGACACCACGTATCAACTGCTAAAGTATGAAGACACGCCAGTCATGGATATTCTCCAATTTATCGCGGGGAGCGCGGACAAGGCAGGCGTCATCGGCTACGACTTCAGGGTAGCGCCAGACGGCAAATTCGAGTTTTTCCAACGGGGCACAAAGACAAGCTCCGTCAGTCTCAACGAACTCATAGAGAGCATGGAGTATGACAAAGATATTCACAGCGTCAGAAACAAAATCACGGTCTATGGCGCACAAAACTACAAACTGCCAAGCGATGGTGACAGCTGGTCAGATGGTTCCGCTGACTATCTACTAAATGACGACGCAGAAGATGCACACACGCAGACATCCTATCAGCTTGTCGGTCAAGTCACGCACAGCCCCACTTCGCTCGCCAAGATCATCATTGATGTCGTGGAGCTGCAATGCAAGATGAGCGCTGGCAGTGGCAAATACAAGATCACTTATCAGAAGGAAGGCGGAGCAGAGACCATAATAGTCACTGACCAGGCTTTTAGCAACACGGCTTATGAGCTGAAACAACATGTGCTCACTGGCTCAAACCGCATCATCGGAGACGTAGGCAAAGACGTCACCATAAGGCACTACACGCTCACGGACAACAGCGCTGACACGGTGAGCAGCAAAAACCACAGAGCAGTAGGAGACATAATCTACGGAGACTGGCTGGCAACTGAAGGCCAACTCTACTTTGAGACAACAACGAAACTCGTAGGCAATGGAAGCATCAGATGCAATTGCACAGGCGTCTACAACTGGGGAATCCTTCTACTGAACCTTCCACAAGAAGCTGACTGTACAGGCTTCACCTTCCTTGACTTTGGCATCTATCTGGGTCCAAATCGAACCGCAAGCCTCAATCTACTTTTATATGATTACTCTGGAAAATTCGCCTTCAGATACATGACCGCTGTCAGAGAACAGTTTGAACAGAAGCATATTCCATGTAACCAAGCCAATGCCAATGAATGGGCTGTCCAGTCGGGCTTTGACTGGTCAAGAGTTGCAGCAGTCAAGTTTTGGACTTACGGAAGCGCAGCGGATGACTTCTACATTGACGGTGTCAACTTCAACGGAGCCTTCTTCAAACACACAGAGGAAGACGCAGCAAGTCAAACAGCCTACGGCAAACGAGAAAAGGCTGAGCATGATGAGGAACTCTTCAGCAACAATGAATGTGAGTTACGCGCCAAGGCTCTGCTTGCTTACTTTAAGGACCCGATTGAATACATAACGCTTGTCTCCCGCGTCATAGACTATGGAACTACTCCTATTCTGCCAGGTGACAAGATCCACGTAACAATGCCAAACGAGAACATAGATGCTGACTGGATCGTGCTCAGCCTTGTCTACTATGTTAACGCCAAAGAGCAGTATCTTGAGATAACGTTGAACCTTGGGCGTCAGAAACCGTTGCTCGCTGACTATCTGTTCGCAGCTCGCAGAAAGACCGACCATTTAAGTCGGCATAAACAGCCGAGGATGATTTGATGAATAAGCAGGTTTTGAAACAGTTAAGAGAACTTCGTTCAGGAGCACTTGTCAAGGTTGAATGGACAGACGCCAGCATAGGCAAAAGCCTAAGCGGAGGCTTATCCGGCATAGATGTCCCAGTCGCAAGCTGGGGAATCTTCATCGGCTTACTGGGCGAGAAAAGCAAACATATCATTCTCGGTCAGAACAATTTCCGTTACGCAGACGGGCTTTATGATATTGACTACACAGCCATACCCGTTAGCTGGACGATCAGCATTTATGTGATTCAAGAACAGCATGTGCCAGAAAACGAAGCCAAACAACTGCTAAGCAGCTTTCTCATGGGTGGAAGACGCATGTTTCCACAACGCACGAAACAGCAGAGGATAGTGAACCATGAGAAGCCTGATTAAGAAGGCACTAACCCGTACAATAGCCCGCAAAGGACCAAGAGGCAAACAGCAGACAATAGAGATTCCGCCAAGCCAGAAACTTCTTTACGCCGTCTATTTCAGCCTCGGCATGGTTGCATGCCTAACAGCTCTCGAAGCAGTACACGTAATCGTTCTGGGCACATGGAACCCAGAAGTCTTTGCCGTGATCTCCGCTCTAATAGGCAACATAACAGGCATCTTCTTGACGCAAAAAACGTAGGGGGGTCTACAAAATGATAGGGAGGTATCACTTGGGAGGTTTTCTTCGCAAGGCTCGAAGCGTAAAAAACCAAGTGAAGAAAGACACCCAGGAGCTAAGGCAAAAGCTGCTGACTGAACTTGAAGCCATGTTTGACATCGCAAAGAAAGCAGCATCAGACCCTCAGACAAAGCCTAAGCAAGCTCAGATTTGGGTTCGCATCATGGGCTACCTCGGTCAAGTCATGAACAGCATCAGCGAAAGCTTCGACGAGGCTAAGGCTCTGGAGTATTTCGAGAATTTGGAGCGCATGATCCGTGAAGCTAAAAGGAGTTCTGACCAAAGCCAAACAGCTTGAAAACGATTGGCTGGAGCAACAGAAAGCCAAAGAAACCGAAATCCCAGAAGACTTCATACAATTCAGCCAAAAAATGCTCGGCTTAAACCTAACAAAATACCAAGCGGAAGCAGCTCAGCTCTTAGAAAAACAGAACGATGTCGCTTTAAGATGGTGCAGACAAAGCGGCAAAACCCACCTAATCGCTGCTTGGCTCCTACACCACGCCCTATTACATTCTGGTTCGCACATTGCGGTCGTTGGTCCAAGCTGGCGACAAACAATGATTCCCATAACAAAAATCAACTACTTCAGAACAAAACTTCCAGCAGGCCTATTCCACAAACCACAACGAACCATCGTAAGGCTCAAAAATGGAAGCACAATCCAAGCCTTCCCAAACAACCCCAACAACCTCAGAGGCTTCACGCTTCAAATCGTGTACTGCGACGAAATGAACTTCATTCCTAATGACGAGGAGATGTTTGACGCCATAAGCTTCACTTTGGCAACCACAAACGGCATATTCATCGCCAGCAGCACACCATGGACAACAGATAGCACCTTCTGGAAGCTGTTTCATGACAATGCCTTCCAACACTTCGCAAAGAGCCATGTGACCTACCAGCAAGCCCTCGAACCGAATGGGCCTATCACGGAGAAATGGCTGGAAAAGAAGAGACACGAGTACGAAGGGGACCCGTGGCGTTGGCGCCGCGAAATGGAAGCCGAATGGGCTGAAGACGAAAACGTCTGGCTTAACCAAGCTCTTATCACAAGTTGCATAGACAGCAGCTTAGAATACCACGACTTTGAACAAGCCGTGACGGGCGATTTTTATGCAGGCTTAGACCTTGGCAAATACCAAGACTACAGCGTCCTCTCAGTTGTCGAAGTAGAAGATACTTCTGTAAAACTAATCCATATGCACCGCTTTCCGTTGCGGACTCCATACGCAAGCGTGATAGGCTACGTCAAGACCCTCTGCGACCGTTGGCAAACCATCAACAAAGTCTTAGTCGACATGACAGGCGTAGGCGACTACATAGCCGAGGATATGGTAAATGCTGGAATAACAGAAACGGAAGGCGTCAAATTCACTCAAGAAACAAAAGAGAAAATGGCACAATGGCTCAAGCAATGCATGATTGAAAAAAGGCTCAAAATTCCCTACGACAGCGACTTGATTGCAGAGTTAAACATTGAACGGTTTGAATTGACAAAAGACGGAAAAATCAAATTCTCGCACCCTGAAGGCACAAATGATGATCGCTTCTGGAGTTTAGCCTTAGCCTGTTACGCATCCAGAACAGAGCCTCCACCCAAACTTTGGGTTGTGCCACGCATAGCTTCAGCTGGAAAGGTGAAACTGCAACAGCTGCGAAAGAAACTGCAAAAACACCAAGTCACGGGAACAACAAGATGAGAAGACACGAGTTTTTCCGCATCCGCCAATACAGGCGCAGATACGACAGGCAACAGGGCAAATTCATAATCGACATAGCCTACGAAACCGCAGCTCCAGAACCCACAGAACGAGTTGTCAATGTGGCTGAAGCCTTCGGGCTTGGACTCGACCAATGGGAAAAATTCGTAGTCTATGACAATGTGGAGCTGAAGATAGGACCAACTGACATTGTCTACATAACAGGCGATAGTGGTTCTGGAAAAAGCGTGCTGCTGAAGGCTTTGGAGAAAGACATCAAACAAGACATGCAAGTCAGATCAATCAATGTAACTGACATTAAGCCAGATCCAAACAAGCCTTTGATCGAAACAGTCGGCAAAACAGTCGAAGAAGCCTTAGAGCTTCTGAGCAAAGTGGGTTTGAATGATGCGTTTCTCTTCCTAAGAAGTTATGAGCAACTAAGCGACGGACAGAAATACCGTTACAAGATTGCCAAAATGATTGAAAGCCAAGCGCAGTTCTGGGTCATGGACGAGTTTGCAGCAACACTCGACAGAGACACAGCCAAGATTGTGTCCTATAATCTACAGAAGCACGCACGTCAACAAGGCAAGGCTGTTTTGGCGGCAACAACCCACACAGACTTACTTGAAGACCTAAACCCTTCAGTGCACATTCACAAACGATTCGGCAAAGAAATAACAGTAAGCTATTACCCAAACGAGCCAGCCAAGGAATGCAGCCTTACAAAGGAAATGCGGATCACAGAAGGCACGACAGAAGACTGGAGAAAACTTGCGGGTTTCCACTATCGCAGCCACAAGATAGCTGCACCACGCAAAATCCTCTGCCTAAAACGAGGCGAAGAGCTGTGCGGTGTAATAGTCTACAACTATCCACCTCCAACATGCTTCGGAAGAAGGCTTCTCCTACCAAAAATGCCAATGAAAGAGCTGAACGAAAAACTAAGCATAATCACCCGAGTCGTTGTGCACCCAAAATACCGCACAATAGGCTTAGGCGCAAAACTTGTCAAGGAAACATTGCCGTTGGCTGGAACCGAATACGTTGAAATGCCCGCAGTCATGGCAAAATATAATCCCTTCGCCGAAAAAGCAGGAATGCAGAAAATCGCCCAACAGCCACCGCCAAGAGAATCTGTAAAAA
>CAYNAW010000027.1:0-21380 GCA_964395545.1 uncultured Candidatus Bathyarchaeia archaeon
ACCCCCGCATCGATCAACGTCGCCCCCTCAGCGGTCCTCTCAACCAACACGCCATATTCAGCAGACGAAGCACAAAGACTCTGCACTAACTCATAGACCCTCTTGTTCACGCTTAACACCCTCAGAAACCCTCCACAAACCGTATGCAGGCACTGCATTCTAGAGTAGGATCTCGTAGCTTTTTAAATGCACGTTCACGCCCTTCGCCACATACAGTTTCCCACTCCCATGCTCAGCAAGGTCGCCAACAAACACGTAAAAAGGTCCAGCAAGCTCCTCCCCCTCTGCCTCCACTTTCTCCTTCACGTCATCAATCGTGAAAGTCGGCAAAACCGACGACACGTAACCGCACAAAACTATCTTACCCCCAGTCATGCAAGCTCCCGCTCTGCCCTCAGCATTGCCTCGCACCACAATAGTGCCCTTCTTCATATGTATGCCCGCAAACTGCCCCGCATTACCAGACACTCTGATAAGCCCCCCTCTCATATGCGACCCAACCTCGACTCCAGCATTCCCGCGAACCAGAATCGTCCCACCCTGCATGCCCCTGTTGTCTCCACGGTGTATTCCTCCAATATAGTCGCCAACGTTTCCCTCCACCTCGATCATCCCACCTTTCATCGCGGTGCCAAGCCAAGAACCAGCATCGCCGTTCACCACGAGTTTGCCGCCTTCCATCTCCTCACCCGTATGCATCCCCACGTTACCTTTGACAGTTACTTCACCCCCAGTCATGCCTGAGCCAATTCTGCGAACCTTTGAAAGGTCTCCAACAAGGCAAACACTGGTTTCATCTGGACCCCTGCCGCTTTTGCCCTCCACTTCAAACACGTCGCACAAAAGGCATCTACGGTTTCCCTCCCAAAGCTCAAGCTTGGCGATTTCCTCCAGTGATTTCGCAGCAAGCGCGTCGGACGATACGTAGCCGGCGTCAACGGGTACTCTTAGTTCTCGCTTCAAACGAAGTGTCACAGTCAACGTTTACACCTCCGCCTGCACAACGATGGGAGATGAAGCTGCCAAATAGCGGTCCGCAACAATATAGTTTTCATACTTAACCGTGTAGTAGTCCTCGAAGACTCTCTGAAGCTCCGGCTCCATCTCCAGAAGGCACGGCGAAGCCTTCACATTAGTCCATATGGTCCTCCCGCCCGCCGACTTGACTACTTCACCGTTCTTCACCACGATTTCTCCATCTTTGATAGTGTAAGCAGCATGTCCAAAAGCCCGTTTGATCGTCACAGGGTGCTTCGCCAACTCTGTCTTCTCAGGGTCCAAATCATAAACTGCGACGTCCGCGTCTGCACCTATGCCCAAGTGTCCTTTCGCTGCCAAGCCGAGTGCCCTCGCTGGACCGGCCCTCGTCGCGATTGCCGTCTCGTAGAGCGTGTATTCTCGGTCCAAGTCAGGCAGCAAAGCCTTACGCCTGGCTCTTCCACTTACTTTCTTCAGAGTTTCGTCTCTGGCTTTTCGGCTCATAAGCCACGTGACGACCTGTGGGTAAGTTGTGAACGGCGCAGCGTTCGGGTGGTCGGTGGTCAGATAGATTTTCCACGGATCCTTTATCTGAAGAGCCAATTCCAACCCAATCGTCCACTGCGTAGCGTGAACATAGCTTTTTCGTTTATAATGAAATGGCACAATTCCTGAGCTGGTCTCTGCTTCGACATCATTGTTTACCCACTTGTTGCCTGTTAGCTGGTAGAGTATGAATTGGAATGGCCCGTCTGCGGTCATGGTCGTAGTGTCAGTGAATACGATTTGCCCCATGTCTAAAGTAACATGGCTATGCGAGTTCACGTAGTCAGCGATTTCTTCTGAAGCAGACTTGAAGGTGCGCCAGTCTTCACCTGCGAAGGCACTGAACTGACAGTGAGTCACGTGGATGTTTGGTTTCCCATCGGTGACCATGTTCTCGACGCACTTCATCGTCTCCAAAGTGGTGGAGTAGTTCCCCGGTTTTCCTAGATTATTGGTATGTACGTGAATTGTGTGGGGCATGTTGAGGAGTTGGTTGACTTTACATAACCCTTGGACGATTTCGCGAGGAGTTATATCAAAGTTGGGCACAGGGTCGTCGATGTCTCGGACATTTCCCCCAAAACCCCACGCCTCCAATCCTCCAGGGTTGACGATCTTGACGGCGTAGCCTTTGGTCGCGTTCATTATCCACGCTACGTAGGCGGCGCACTCTTCGAATTCTCTTTCTTTCAGATGTTCGAGGACGAACCAGTTGCTGCCTAGGAGCGGGTATGAGCCTTTGTCTATCATGGGGGTATCGTTCAATTCTTCGTGCGTGTGCTTAGCCTTAAGCGGCGGCATTGCTGGGTCCATCACGGTTGTCCATCCCATTCGGGAGTAGCGGTAGCCTGTTGTGAAAGTTGACGGGATTGAGTAGCCGACGCCGGAGCGGGTGATAGCGGTCTTCGGTTCCACGTCGTTGCGATGGTCTTCGGGTCTGAGAAGTCTGCCGGCGTTAACCTTGGCACCCGCGATGTGGGAGTGTATATCTACGCCTCCTGGCATCACCACCATGCCAGACGCATTGATTGCTCTTGGTCGCTCGGCCTTCTCTACTATCTTGCCGCCGTAGACGGCTATGTCCATCCTTTCCCCGTCTATTCTGTTCAATGGGTCATAAACGATTCCGTTTTTGATCAGGAGACCCTTCATCAGGTTACCTTCCGCGCTGTCGTCTTATCCGCTTCACTTGTCGCAGAATTCGTAGCAGAATGTCGCGATCAGATAAGCATGAACGTGGGGGTGAAACCACTTTTTTCAGGGGCAAGGGAACGCGGTCCATGCGGTAGGCTGTTCCTTCGGTTTCGATTCCCGCAAACGCGGAGGGGAACACTACATCAGCCATCATGGTTGTTGGCGAGACAACTGGGTCGATGGCTATGATAGGATGTTTCACCATGTTTCTGACAGCCTCTCGGGGGAGATTCGAAACGGGATCCGACGCAACGATTAGGCTCGCGTCCGCCTCGTCATTGCACAGAATGTCGACCACGGAAGTCTCACCTGGGTTGTAGCGTGGATAACCTTTTGAGAAGTCTACAGCGAAGGGATAACCTGTCTGCCATGTAGAAACAATGTTGGCTCCTGCGACGTTGAAGTGCCCGCGCATGGGCATGATAACGAATTTGGTGTGATAATTTAGATCACGAGTCAGAGCGATTGCGGCGTCGATGTTCTGGTGTTTTCCAGCGCTCATCGTCAGTCCCACACCGAAGAATATGACCCCGAATTTGCATCCCACCATCGCGTCTGCGAGATCCTCCAACAAATCCACTGGCACTCCTGCAACCCGTTCAACTTCAAGCTCCTCGTTCTTGATCAGCATACGAAGGGCGTGGAGAAGCTCGAAATCCTTGTTAGGCTCAACTTGAACGAAGAAGTCAGCAAGTTCTGCGGAGCGCGTCTTCCTAACGTCGACGACTATGGCTTTCCGCCCTCCGGCTTCGAATTCCGGGGGCAGCTTTGATCCTGAGATAGCTGGAAGGGAGGTCTCCCTCATCAACACGAGCTTAGATGCCCTATTCAGCCGCTTCTTACCTAGAACTCCCCTCAAACGGGCAATGTAATGCTCCCATTCGCTTTCTTGGAAACGTCCCTCTGAAAAGGAGGTGTAGCGTTCCATATGTCGCGGATGGGCGCTGTATGGGTCGCTTGCCCAGTAAATTATTAGATCAGCACGATGGCGAATCTGGCCAAGCGTACAGGTGGGGACACCGACATTCTGGATGCCGAGTATTGATGGGCCGTGGCACACAGTGGAGGTGTTATCGATGACTCCGCCGATTTCTTCGGCCAGCTCCAATCCCACTCGAATAGCCTCACAGCTTGTGCAGCTCCAGCCATAAAGGAGTGGATAGGAAGCGTCAGCGAGGATTTGAGCACTTTTTTCTACTGCCTCGCTGGTGGAGACTTGAACAAACTCGTCTCCCTTTCTGAGGAGCGGTTTTATGTTTCTGTGTCTGACGTTTGTAAATTCTTTGAATTTCGCTTCGCTGACAGCGCATGCGTTCTTAACGTCTTCTATGGTGTTTTTCTTGACGGTCACTTCAAGGTCGTCGCAGAGTGTCCCGCATAAAGGACACGTTACATTTCTGATTGTCGGCATAGCTAATCTTTTCCGAAGATATGTTTGAGGAGCTGTGGAATGTTTTGCACATGTTCTGTCGGTGCTGGTTCGATCTCTGCCTCAATCCCTTTGAAGGAAGGCATTCCTGTGCCATGAGTCTTAGGGTCAGCAATAATGTTCACCCAGAGCCCATATGGCATAAAAACGATGTCTGCATGAGGAGCCCGTTTGGACACCTTAGCTTTGACTACCACTGCTCCGTGCTTTGTGGACACTTTCACGTTGGAGTTCTCCTTGACTCCTAATTCCTCTAGGTCTCGCGGGTCTATTTCGCAGATTGCCACGCTTTCAAGATAAGCCTCTGAGAGTTTGCTGTGCTCTTTCGTGACGCCTTGGTCGATTGTTCTTCCGCTTATAAGAGTGACCTTCTTTCTGGGCAACGTTATCCTCCTGCGACATTTCCTTATAGTTTGAAGGCAGTGGTTCTTAAGGAGTTTTCCATCCCTAGTCATTATTCTACTTACATCGTTTGTCTGCAGAACTCAGCAACTACGCCCTAGCATCAGAAGCACTAGTAAGTGAATTGAGTGTTTTGCATAGGTTGCAAGAAGCTCGAAGATGGACAACACTTTAATAAACCCACAGTTTTATTCTCGTATGAGCGAGGTGGCGCGGTGTCTGAATTCGGGTTGAGAACGCGGATGCTCGTCAAAGACGTCATGTCCAGTCCCGTGATTACTGTAGATGAGACGGAGACTGTGAACAAGGTGGCTCGGCACATGGATACGCACCAGTTGGGCTGCGTTATCGTGACTGATAAAGATGGAAAACCCATCGGGATAATCACTGAGAAGGACCTGATAACAAGGGTCTTAGCGAAGAACAAGATGCCGAGCAGACTCAAGGCAAAGGAAGTAATGACAACACCACTGATCACTATCAGCCCTGATGAGACACTTAGTAACACGGCAAGGCAGATGAGCAGGCTGAACGTGAGAAGACTGGGCGTGGTGTACAAGGGAGACCTTGTTGGACTCATCTCAAGCAAGGACATCCTAGCAGTAACACCCGAGCTTCTGGAAACGATTCAGGAGAGGGCACGCATAGAAAGCGGTACCATGGAGGAAACTCTGGAGACTTCTCCGTTAGCAGGATACTGTGACAGATGTGGCCAATGGTCAAGTCGACTCAAGGAAATCGAAGGCGAATTCCGATGCGAAGACTGCCGCGTGGAAGATCAGAAGGAATATTAGAACACTTAATCCGCTGAAGAGAGACGGCGACCGGCTCCTCGGATTTTGTTCACCTGAACCAGTAATCGCCTCCTCAGGACCGGATGATTGCACAAGAAAGCTCGCGGTTCACCATGCTTGCGAAGGGAGGGCTGAACATTCAAGCTTTCACACTTTTGACAAGTTGAACCGCAAGCAAAAAAGACTGAAAAAGACTGAAAAGGACTGAATATATAACTACTTGGAGGCAACATAACGCGTTGAGGCGGAGAGGCGGGTGAAAGAAAACCTTGGCGGTTGACCTAGTTCTGCACAGTGCAAAGGTATTTGTTGATGAGGACGTTGTGGAGGGTGGAGTTGGTATTGAAGGGGGCAAGATTGTTGAGGTTGCTAAGGACTCAAACCTTCCTTCTGGCGTCGCTGAAGTCGACTTAAAAGGATGCTTGATACTCCCAGGGTTGATTGACGTTCACGTTCATTTGCGCGGTCAAATGCAAGCTTACAAAGAAGACTTCTTGACGGGGACGACAGCCGCAGTCGCCGGTGGCATAACCACTGTTCTGGACATGCCTAACAATCAGCCAGTCACAATGGATCCTTCGTCGTTAAGAAAGAGAGCGCGAGCTGCTGCACCTAACATACTTGCGAACGTTGGATTCTTCTCTGCCTTCCCAAAAAGCGAGGAGGAAGTCGACGAAGTTGCTGCTGCAGGGGCGACTGCGTTCAAACTCTACCTCAACAATCAAATCGGCGGGGTCGACATAGATGACGACAAAGCCTTGGTACATGCTTTCAAAAGAACGAGTGCCGTTGGAATACCCGTTGCGGTTCATGCAGAAGACAAGAACACGATAGATACCCTCGGTGCGGCTGAAAGAGAGCTCGGGCATAACGACGTCGAGGCTTATTTGAAGACTCACTCGCCCGAAGTAGAAGCCAAGGCTATTGAAAGAACCCTTGCACTTGTGGGCAAATCAAACGCGCAAATTCATTTCTGCCACGTGAGCTCAGAGAAGTCAGTCACAATGATAAATAACGCGAGAGAGAAGGGGTTGCAAGTTAGTTGTGAGATAACGCCACACCACTTGTTACTGGCTTCGAAAGAGCTGAAACAGAAGGGCACGATAATGCTGACCGACCCACCTGTTAGACAACGACACATTGCGGACAAGCTTTGGAATGCCCTGCACAACGGGCACATAGACCTCATCGCATCCGATCATGCACCACATCTAGTAACTGAAAAGCAGGCAGAATCAGTCTGGGACGTGAAACCGGGAATCCCGGGGCTGGAGACTCTTCTACCGTTGCTTCTAACAAAAGTCAATGATAGACAGCTTACCATAGCCGAGCTCGTCAAGTTGACGTCCGAGAAACCAGCAGAAATATTCCGCCTCCCACTGGAGGGACATGTCAAAGAGGGCTACAATGCGAACCTTACAATCGTCGATTTGCATAAGAGGGGAATCATAGAGGCGGCGAAGTTTAACTCGAAGGCAAAGTATTCTCCTTTCGACGGCTGGAGAGTGCATGGCATGCCTGTAAAGACGATTGTTAACGGACAGGTAGTTATGGACGAGGGGGAGATAGTCGGTGCATCTGGGGCAGGCAGGGTACTACGTGGTTAAGCTCTGAAGAAAGTGGGTTAAACATCCTCGCTTCTGCGTTTGGAGAAATAGAGGATTTCTCGGTGTGTCTTGTATCCTAGCTTCTGGAATAGGTTCAGGGACTTTTCATTAGGAGTTTCGATTAGTGCACAGAATATCGTTGCGCCCCGCTTCTCCAGCGCTGTCTCCACCGCTGTGACGAGGTGCTGAGCGACTCCGCGCCGCCAGTATTCCGGGTCAACAGCCAAGCGGTTTATCCATCCCTTCATTCTCCCATCATAACTTCCTATCACAGTTCCGACAAGCCTCTTCAGGTGGAAGGCACCAATGAACAAATCCGGAAAGGCAGCCATCTGCTTTTCGACTGCTTTACTGCTATCCCTTCCCCTGGGCCTATAGGGCAAGCCCGCACGTTTCCAAAGCTCAACTATCGAATTATAATCTGCAATCGTTAAGGTACGCACATCTAAAGGCTTCAAGTACGAGCTCCTCGCGTTCCAAAGCACACTCAAAGCTTCTTTTATAAATTCGTTATTGAGACTTTACCTGTGAGGTGTCTTGAAAACGTGTGTATCTTTCGATCGTGCCGCACAATTCTATGAAAAGACCAGAGGCCCTCCCGAGAAAGTCATGTGCCATTAATCAACGTGTTGATCGATGAGTTGAGCGATTGCGAGGTCTGAGAGCCTATTGCGGCTGCGGGGTAAGCAGGTGAGGAGTAACGGGTTCCTTCGGTCTAATCTCCCTGAAATCCAAAGTTACCTTCTTCTGGAATGACAGCTCTGGGGCAAGGTTGCAATTGGAGTATTCGTATGCCCAAATCTGAAACCTTGGCATCGCCATCCACTTTTTCTTAAACTCTTCAACTCCTGCACCACAGGCCCATCCTAGGTCAAGCCACTCGCATCCTCTCTGCTTTGCGTATTGGACCTCTCTGTGGAGGACGAAATCTGCAAGAGAAGGGGCAGCGGTGTAGAAACCTAGGGGAATGGTCATTGTGTCTTTAAAGAAGTCGACGAGGTCGAAGCCTATCAGCGTGTTCTTGGCGAAAACGTTGAAAAGAAGAGGTGATTTGAATTTGCGTAGGTATTCCCAGATGCCCAAGTACAGTTGGCTGTCATACAGGTCCAGTTTCTTCGTTTGTTCATGCTGAGCGATGATGTGGAGATGTGCGGGAGTCATTTTCTTGCCTACTTTCATGGAATAGCCTCGCTTCTCTGCGTTATGCACACGGTATCGCAACTGCTTGAATTTCCCACCCTTGAGGGTCTCGTCGAAGTCAGCCACGTGGATCTGGTAGTCTTTGTCGTAGTCAACTTTTCGGCAATGGAATCCTTCCAGGTTTATCGGCAGTTCCTGAGGAGACGTTATGATTAAGAGATCAGGTTTGAAGAGCTTCGTGGCTGTCTGTATGCATTTTAGCTTGTTCTCGTTTCCATTCAGTTCAAAGAGGCTTAAGTATAGTATTCGGCTGTACTTGTCGTAGTAGACTAGATATGTGTCCTTGTAGATGTAGGGGTCGCCATAAACCAGTGAATACAGACTGACAAGATGCTCGTCGAAATGTCCGAAACGTTGATACTGCACTAGCATGCTTTTTTTGAGGCGTCTAAGCAGCGCCAAAAATTACCATGGCCTCACATTATCTGATTGTTATCAGAATGCAGGTTGCTTATAAGTCTTCGCACCTAGAATTGCTGATGCACAATTATTCGACAGCTGTCTGCCATATCCTAGGAAGAGAGGTTAAATGGTAACTAGCGGTAGATTGTAAAGGAAGCATTGTTCGAACACGTGATTTAGGTTGAAATTCATTACAGATGGGATGCTGGGAAGCCTAACCCGTTGGCTGCGCATGCTAGGTTACAGTGTAGAATACGTGAATGACGCTGACGACAAGACCATCATGAAGATTGCAAGGGATGAGAACCGCGTCATATTGACTGGAGATGTTGAACTATACAAACAAGCAACGAATCGGCACATAGAATCCTTTTTGGTAGAGGGGAGGAGTGAGGCGGAACGTCTCGCGGTGGTTTCCAGACGTTTCAGTTTGAGCTTAGATTTCAATCCCGAAATTTCTCGTTGCCCTAAATGCAACGCACAGGTAAGGAAGGCAAAAAAGGAAGAAATCGGTGATAGGATTCCGTCCTCTACGAGAAGCTATTACGAAGAGTTCTGGGAATGCCAAAAATGTGGCAAAGTCTATTGGCAGGGTGCCCATTGGAAGAGAATATTCGAGACTCTGGGCAAAGCAAGAGACATACGCGATGCCAACGAGGCTGCCTAGTCTTCGCGAAGCCACTTAAGCGGCACGTCTTGAAACGCGCCGTCAGGTAGTGTTCTGCGGATAGTTATCGGAAGTACCCCGTTCTTAAGCTCCTTCAACGCTATGTCGATTGGACTGGAAATGTTGGAGGGTTCAACGAGGATAGGGGCGCCCATAGCTATCTGCAACGCCCTAGCACCCACTATCCTGGCTTTTTCGAAGCGAGTTAGCTTTGGTGGACCCACTTTAATCCGTTTGCTGACAGACGTCTGCTAAAACTCTCCGCCGCCCGGAGGCATCCCGCCCATGCCGCCTGGACCTTGGGGTGGTCCTGGAGGCATCTTCGCCTTTCCGGATGCAATGATGTCATCGATCTTTAGGATCATTGTTGCGGCTTCGGTTGCAGATTTTATGATCTGCTTCTTCACGACAACTGGTTCATAGACATCTTCCTTGTTCATGTCGCCCACTTTTCCGTTAAGCACATCTACTCCTGCCCACGTTTGCTCTTTCTCGTGACGTGCTCTCAGGTCTGAGATGATGTCAATTGGGTCGAGTCCCGCGTTCTCAGCTAGTGTGGTGGGTACCGATTCTAGCGCCTCGGCGAAGATCATGACTGCCAGCTGTTCTCTTCCTGGTAAGGTCTCTGCGTAATTCTTCAGCATTCGCCCGACTTCAAGTTCGGGTGCTCCTCCGCCCGCTACGATTTTCGGTTCTTCGACTACGTCTCTTATGACGCATAGGGCGTCGTGGATTGATCGTTCGGCTTCGTCGACGATGCGTTCTGTTCCGCCCCGGATTAGGATCGTCACCGAGTGGGGGTGTTTGCAGCCTTCGATGAACGTCATTTTGTCGTCTCCTATTTTGCGCTCCTCGACAATCGCCGCATATCCCAAGTCCTCTGCTGTCATGCTATCGAGGTTGCTGACTATTTTGCCTCCTGTGGCTTTGGTTAAGCCTTCCATGTCCGACTTCTTCACTCGTCTTACCACGAGGATGCCTTTTCTTGCAAAGAAGTGTTGGGCCATGTCGTCTATTCCCTTCTGGCAAACGACAACGTTTGCGCCTGTTTTCACCACTTTCTCCACCATGTCTCTCAGCATGTTTTCCTCTTGCTTCAGGAAAGCTTCCATCTGTTCGGGGCTTTCGATGTTGATTTTGGCGTCAAATTCGGTCTTCTCGATTTCGAGGGCTGCATCAAGCAGTGCGATCTTAGCCTTTTCCACCCGTTTAGGCATGCCCGGGTGGACAACTTCCTTGTCTACTACGATGCCGTTAATGAGTTTGGTGTCCCGGATGGATTCTCCCGGTTTTTTCTGGATTTTCACGTCATCAAGGTCGATTTTGTAGCTTGTGGCGGTCTTCTCGGCTACTGAGAGGATGGCCTCAACAGCGATGTCTCCCAAGTAGTCGCGGTTCTCTGAGACAAGTTTGCTTGCCATTGAGGTCATGGCGATTTTTCTGAGGAATTTTTTGTCGGTGGGTTCGACTTGTATCGCTATTTTCGCTATGATTTCAAGGGCTTTTTCGGCTGCCTTTCTGTAGCCGTCTATAATAACGGTTGGGTGGACGTTTTTGTCGATGAGCTCTTCGGCTTTCGAAAGGAGTTCGCCAGAGACAATTACTGCCGTGGTCGTGCCGTCTCCGACTTCGTTGTCTTGGGTTTTGGCTACTTCGACCATCATTTTTGCCGCTGGGTGTTGTATGTCCATTTCGTCTAGGATGGTGCGTCCGTCGCTTGTGATGGTGACGTCTCCGAAGCTGTCAACGAGCATCTTGTCCATGCCTTTTGGGCCTAATGCCGTTTTGACTGCTTCTGCGACGATTTTTGCTGCCATGATGTTGGCGTGTTGGGCTTCTCTTCCTCTTGATCTTGAGGCGCCTTCTCGAAGGATTAATACGGGTGTTCCCGCTAGTTCTGATTGTGACATGTTTCTGTTCTCCGTTTGTGTTGGTTATTATGCGGAACAACAGAAACAGCTTTGAGATATAAGTTTTTCTGATGTTTCCCTTCTTGTGTTGGTGATTGTGGTGTTGTCTGCGCAGCCTAGACCGTTAGGGGTGAATGCCATTACAGTTGTTGGATTACGGTGAATTGTCTGTGTTGGTAACGTTTAAAAAGGGTGTGCGCTGCAATAGTTTCGTCTGTGCTGGACGTTGAACAGTTTGGCAATGACTTTAGAGGTGCATTGAAGTGTCGTTCAACAAAGGAGATTTCCTCATGCTGGATTTCGTGGCCAAGGTCAAGGAGACTGGAGAGGTCTTCGACACCACGTTGGAGGAAGTGGCTAAGAAGGAACGGCTGTACAAGGAGGGAGAGGTTTACGAGCCTCACCTCGTCGTCGTGGGGGAGGGCTGGATGCTCAAAGCCCTGGACGATAGCTTGCCTTCCCTTCAGCTGAGCAAGCCGCAGACGGTTGAGATTCCGCCTGAGAAGGCATTCGGCCCGCGAGACCCTGATAAGATGAAAATGGTTCCGTTGAGAAGGCTCATGGATAAGGGCATCACGCCTCAGATTGGCATGCGCATCGAGTACGAGAAGAAACCCGCCGTTATCAGGACCGTGGGCGCTGGAAGAGTGACGATCGACTTCAACCCCCCTCTCGCGGGGAAGACCCTTATCTACGAAGCCACTGTGAAGGCGAAGCTCGAAGAGCCAGAAGAGCAGATGTCGGCATTGATTCACAGGAGAGTGCCCTTGGTTGAGGCTGCAAAGTTCAAGCTGGAAACGAAGGATGCTGACGTGGTCGTACACGTTCCAGAAGAAGCCTTCTACTTAGAAGGTATTCAGCTGGCGAAGAGGGGCATAGCCACCGATATACAACGCTTCTTTCCAGAAGTCATGAAAGTCGAGTTCGTGGAGACTTTTAAGAATCCTAAGGCGGTTGCCGAGACACCGAAGAAAGAAAAGGAAGCGAAGACTAAAGCTAGGAAGAAACGAAAGGCGACGAAGAAGAAAAGCGAGTAGAAACCATCCGCCTCTCAGATTACCCCTGTCTTCTTCGCGAGCGCCCTGGCTGACTTCTCGTTAAGCTTCTTCTTATCTAAAATCGTGTACCGCTCAGGCCTGATCTTCTTCGCCTTCACCAAGGCTTCGACCACGGCCTCTGGTTCAACCCCGAGCTCTTCTGCAGTCGCAGGAGCACCCACCTTCTCCAGTTTCGACTTGATTCGCCGCCAATTCAGCTTGTGCAGTCGAGCCATCATCACCGTGCCTACGCCTACCTGCTCTCCATGCATCGCAGCCTTCGAGGCCACCACGTCTAAAGCATGACTAAACATGTGCTCAGAGCCGCTGCTGGGTCTGCTGCTGCCCGCTATGCTCATCGCCACGCCGCAGCTTATGAGAGCCTCCAACAGAACTCGCAGTCCCTCCTCGTTCCCAGGTTTGATCGATTCCGCGTTCCGCGAAACAAGCTTCGCGCTCATTAAAGCCAAGCTCGCAGCGTACTCGCCGTAATACTCATCTTTCACTCTGTGAGCCAGGAACCAGTCTTCGACCGCGGTAAATTTGGCCAATACGTCTCCGCATCCGCTTGCCGTGTACCGGTGCGAGGCGTGGACGATCATGCTTGTGTCGGCGATTATAGCCATCGGTGCCTGCGCCATTATCGAGTAAGGCTTGTCGGCGCCCTTGACCGACGCAAGCGGACTGGCTATGCCGTCGTGTGAGGCGGTGGTGGGAACGCTGATAAAGGGGAGACCACGGTGGGCAGCGCTGAGTTTTGCGACATCAATCTTCGTGCCTCCGCCGACTCCTAGAATGACCTGAGGCTTGGTCTTGTCGATCTTCGCTTTGACAGCTTCCACCTCCTCCAGCGTAGCGGAGTAGACGAGCAGGTGGTTCGCGGTTATTCCTGCGTCCGTGAGCAGATCGATGACCTTACGTCCAGCAATAAGGTAGGTCTCGACGCCCGTTACCACGAAAGCGGATTTTGAAAACCCAAGTTTCTTGCATATGGGCACCACGAGTTCCAGAGTGCCATTTCCCACGACGACCTCGCGCGGAAGTTGCATGCGATGAAGCGTCAACGTCAAGACGAGCCACTGTTCCATGAACCATTGATTTTCTCGTTTGCTAATAACGTTCGAAATCTTTTTAAATCAGTCGGTATTGAATAGATGGCAGCTAACTTCCTTTGGAAGATAACCTTTAAGAGCGTTTTAGATTTTCCAAGGAGAATAAGAAGATGCGTGAAACACCAAAACAACCATTCCTCAAAGGAACAACTACGGTAGGCGTCGTCTGCAGCGACGGCGTCATATTGTCCTCAGACACCCGCGTGACAATGGGCACTTTCGTGGCCCACAAGAGAGGCAAGAAGATATACAGAATCGATGACCACTTCGCCATGACAATCTCAGGCAGCGTCGCAGACGCCCAGCAAGTAGTCGAGATTCTCACTGCAAACGCCCAGCTGTACAAGATGAATTTTGGACGACCAATGCCGTTGAAAGCCGCCTCCCGCCTAGTCGCAAACATCCTTTCATCAAACCGTTACGCTCCACTGATCGCCCAAGTCCTTATCGGAGGAATCGATGACACGGGACCTCATGTTTACTCGCTTGACCCGCTAGGCAGCTTGACAGAAGAGAAATGCGTCGCCACGGGCTCAGGCTCACCCGTAGCCTATGGCGTTCTCGAAGACAGGTATCAAGAAGGGTCCTCCTGTAAGGAGATGCTGCCCGTAGTCGTCCACGCCGTGAAGGCAGCCATGAAAAGAAACACTGCAACAGGCGACAGCTTCGACGTCGCTACAATCGGTGAGGAAGGCTACCAGGAGCTGAACGACGAGGAGAAGAAGAGCATAACGGAGACGGTTCAAAAGACGAGGAGAAAATCGTGACGACCGAAGCCAAGGGCAAGGCAGAGATAAGCCAAACTGTAATAGAGCATATACCCAAAGAGGCAGAGGTAACTCGGATAGAGTATGAGGGACCCGCCCTCGCGGTCTACACGAAGAAACCCGAGATATTGTTCGAACAAAGCTCCATCATCGCAAACATTGTGGGTCTAATCCGCAAAAGAATAGTTGTCCGCTCAGACCCCAGTGTCCGAGTGGCTGAGAAAGAAACCCAGATTGCGATTGAGACAATAGTCCCGAAAGAAGCTGAAATCACCAGCATCAACTTCGACCCCAGCCTCGGTGAAGTGATCATTGACGCCAAAAAGCCCGGCATAGTGATAGGGAAGAACGGAGAAGTACTGCAACGAATCGTGAAAGAAACGCGATGGCGCCCACGAATCCTGCGCAGTTCCCCGATACCCTCAAAAATCATCACCCATATGCGCCATTATCTCCACTCGGAAAGCAAAGAACGAGAACGGATACTGCGCACCATGGGCGAAAGAATATTCCGACCCATGTTCTACGAAGTGGGCGATGTGAGAATCTCAGCCCTCGGCGGGTTCAGAGAAGTAGGGCGCTCGGCACTGTTGCTGCAAACGCGGGAGAGCCAAGTCCTCTTAGACTGCGGCATCAACCCAGGCACGACACACCCCCTTGATGCTTACCCACGACTCGACATGCCCCAGTTCGACATCACCAGCCTCGACGCCGTGGTCATCTCCCACGCCCACCTAGACCACTGCGGCTTCCTCCCCTTTTTGTTCAAATACGGCTACGACGGACCAGTCTACACGTCGGCGCCTACGTCGAACCTCATGACCCTGCTCCAGCTTGACTATCTCGATGTCGCGAACAAACAGGGTTACATGCCTCCATACGACCAAAAAGACGTGCGCGAATGCGTACTCCACACGCTGCCGCTGCGCTACGGCACAGTCACCGATATATCACCCGACATCCGCCTGACCCTGCACAACGCTGGACACATCCTCGGCTCGTCCGTAGCCCACCTCCACATCGGCGAAGGCTTACACAACCTCGTATATACTGGTGACTTCAAGTACGCCAAGACCACTCTCCTTGAGGCCGCCACCACAGAATTTCCACGTGTGGAGACTGTGATAACCGAATCTACCTATGGCTCCCCGACGGATATGATGCCCTCGAGGATAGAGGCCGAAGACAGGCTGGCGTCTATCATCAATGAGACGTTGGAGCATGGGGGGAAAGTTGTCATTCCCGTGCCCGCCGTGGGCCGTGCGCAGGAGATCATGCTGATTATAGACGGATACATGAAAAGAGGCTTGATGAAAGAGGCCCCTGTGTTTATAGAAGGAATGATCTCGGAAGCCACGGCAATTCATACCGCCTACCCAGAATACCTGGCCCGAGAAGTCCGCAACAGTATACTACACGAAGGCGTGAACCCGTTCCAGTCCGACTATTTCACGATGGTAGAACATCCTAGCGCTAGGGACGAGATTGTGCAGGGCGAGCCCAGCATAGTCATGGCGACTGCGGGCATGCTTGAAGGTGGACCTGTGATCGACTACTTCAAAAGGTTGGCTGCTGATGGACGCAACACCCTGATTTTCGTTAGCTACCAAATCGAAGGCACATTAGGGCGTCGCGTGCAACGGGGACTGACGGAGACGCCTATCATGAACAACGATGGACGCTTGGAAGTCATCAACGTCAAGCTACGCGTTGAGTCGATCGAGGGTTTTTCAGGGCACTCGGACCGGAGGCAAATTGTCAACTTCATCCGCCGCGTGACACCGCATCCTGAGAAAGTCCTCGTGTGTCACGGTGAGCGGGCGAAGTGTCTGAGTGTGGCAGGCTTTCTCAGAAGGAAATTCAAGATCGATGCAGTGGCGCCTGAGACTCTCGAGACAATCAGGCTGCGGTAGGAACCTGCTCTTCAGTCGTGATGGTTTTTTCTCGCCACACCCGCACACCGACAGGGGTGACGACGATTCTCTCTTCGCCCAGTCGGGCGATATCGCCGTCGACTGTCTTGACAAACTCGCAAAGGTCGTTAACTGCCTTCTGAACGTCTTCGATGCTCTTACTCGCGAGCGGACTCACCTTTACAATTAGTATCGTGCCTGACTTCACTTCCTTCTTAATCGTATCCAAGTCGGAAAGACTGCGAAGGGGCATGGCCTTCAAGAAGATCCTGGCGGACGGGCCGGAAGGACTGCTCTGCGTCTTGGGCGCCTGCACGTTTTCGCCCCCCTTAGCGGTGTCATCTGAATCCGACAAAAGAGCCCTCCGCCATACTAATCTGGTTCCTTGATTTTTAACATTTCTTCTTCGATGCGTTCATTGATGCTTAATCTATTGTTCTAGTCTGGTTTTATAATGTTTACGTCTTTGAAATCCGTGTTCGTCTCATCTGACGCATTTGCCTCCGTGGATTCCTGTTTCGTAGGCTGTTTGAAGCATCAGTTCGATTTGTTTATTTCGAATTCAGATTTGCATTTCATAATGGCTTTTAATTTAAAAGGCAACTGCACAGCGACCTAAGATGGGAAAGCTTGAAGAAATTCGTCTCAAAGTCGCGAAGCTCCAAATGGAGACCCGAGAACTCAAGCGCATGAGGTCAGACTACCACAGCATGAAGAAGTTCCGCAAAATGATTGTCAAAGAGAAGTTTGACTGAAGCGTTGAGTAGATGGAAAGAAAGCTCGAAAAGGCGTTGGAGAAAGCCCTCGACAAGCTACTCCAAAGCACTCTTGAAAAAACATACTACCGACTGATGGATAAGGAATTCTTGGACCTTGCGAAGTCCAAGACGGATTTCTTGTTCGGCGTAATCGTGGGAGACATGCTTGAAGGCTTGGGTTTCTGTACTTACGGTGCCTATAAGAGACATCCGAAAGACGAAGAATTCAAAGATTTGTTCAGGCTTATTGAGAATAGAGCAATGGAAATCAGAGAAACCGTTAAGGCGACGCTTTCGAAGCGAAATTGACTGGCAGGTCTTACTCAGCTCGCCCGCTGTTTGTTCGCTGTGAATGCGCAAGGAACCCGGAGACGAAATCTCTAAAGCCTACGTTTCCAACCAGTGCCCCCATAAGAATGCCCATCAGTATTATCTCAATCCACGCTTTAGGAATAATGATTGGCAACATGAAAGCCATGGCAGAGCCGTAAACATATAGGACCAAGTACAAGAAATAGAAAACTGTGAACAAGCTCTCAGGAACGTATGACAGCAGCACTATGGGAACGGTGAAAATCGAGGGGCGCGAACTCTGATTTGTCTTAAATCCCTTATAGAGCAAACCTGCTGTAAGACCAGTAATAGCTTTCCCGATAGGCAAACCAATCAACGACAGAAGACCTAAGCTTCCCACTGTGAAACCAAAGGAGTATCCAGAGTATATTCCACCGAGGAAGCCCACGATTGCTCCTATTACAGGTCCGCCGAAAATAGCAGCTATGAACGTGGCAATGTGTGAAAGGTCTAAGGCTGCCCCTGCCCCCCCAGGAGAGGTTGCCGCAAGAATCGGGGCAACGTTTATTGATATTCCTGAGAGAACGTTCCCCAAGGCGCTCATTATGGCTATGAAGGCTATTTGCTTCGAGTTTAGAGAAACCATAGTGTCTACCTTTTGCATTAACGTGGTTCAACGCTTACTATTTAAGAGTAACTACCCATGAAAGGGTTGAAGGTCTGCCTTGCAGCCGTCAACAAACGCTATATCATACATCCAATTTAGATTATTCGAACCTTATGTCAACCCTCGATGACATAGCACGCAGCGCCCTCGAAGCTGACGTAAAGGAATATGTCAGGCTTATCGACGATGTCGCCATCCTCTTGGCTTCGGAAAAAGGATTTACCAGAAGATTGAAGGTCGAAGGGCGACTCGTCATGATAGAAAGTGCTGGAGAAGCAATTGTAGTGGGAGACCTGCATGGCGACTTGGAAAGCCTCGTGCACATGCTTAAAGCGTCAACTTTCATGGAAAAAGCCGCACAGGGCATGGACACGTTTCTGATTTTCCTTGGTGATTACGGAGACAGGGGAGCATATTCTGCCGAGGTCTACTATCTCGTGCTGAAGTTGAAGCAGCTTTTCCCGCAGAACGTGATACTTATGCGTGGAAACCATGAGGGTCCAGATGACTTACTCGCTCAACCGCACGATTTGCCCGAGAGCTTGGAAGAAAGGTTCGCTGATACGGGCTCCACGGTCTATGCAAGGCTCAGAGGGTTGTTTGGCAGCCTCTACACAGCGGTCATCATAAAAGACCTCTGTCTGCTCGTCCATGGAGGCGCACCTAGAAGTGCCACATTGAAAGCGCTGGCGTATGCCCACCAAGAGCATCCGAAAAGTATGGTGCTCGAGGAGATTTTGTGGAGCGACCCTGCCGACAACATCAGAGGAACCTATCCGTCGCCCAGAGGGGCGGGGAGACTTTTCGGCGAAGATGTAACTCAGAAGCTCCTTGACATGCTGGGCGTCAAAGTGCTCATTAGGGGGCATGAGCCCACGTCTGAGGGATTCAAGACCAATCATCATGGGAAAGTCGTGACTCTATTCTCGAGGAAAGGCCCGCCTTACTTCAACGAGTCGGCAGCCTACCTGCAACTCGATTTGACACTGGAACTGCGAAACGTAAGTGACCTCCTACCGTTCATTCACAAGTTCTAACGTTGCCTACAAGCGTTGTTATGAGAAAACCTTATGCCGCAAAGTCCGAAAGTAACAGAATACGTAACCTCTGAACTGCAAAAGACCTGGGTCGAACATGGTGAAGGCAAAGAGAAATCTGCAGAAAAAGAAGCCGACTGTTAGCCAAAGTGTGGAGGAGTACTTGAAGCAGTTGCCTCCCCCTCCCAGGGAACATGAGCACGAGTTGAAGATGGAGAAACGCCTCAGACGCATGCTCCGAGAATACGAACAGCTCTCAGAAGGTGAGTTGCGGTACTATTCGAGGCAGATGATGCTCGACGACGTAGGCTATGAGGGTCAGCTGAAGCTGAAGAAGGCAACTGTGTGCCTCGTGGGTTTAGGCGGTTTAGGCTCAGTCATCGCTATGCAGTTGGCAGCGATGGGCGTGGGACACTTGTGGCTCGTCGACCGAGACGTGGTTGAGGAGTCAAACCTGCAGAGACAATACATCTACGACTTCGACGCCATCGGCTACCCGAAGGTAGAAGCAGCCGCGAAGAGGCTGGAGAAACTGAACCCCTACGGGGAATACAAGCCCGTACCCCTCTCCTTCAACGAACACAACGCCATAAAAATCATAGACGGAGCAAGCGTGGTCGTCGACGGACTCGACAACATGAACACCCGTTATGCGGTCAACCGAGCATGTGTCGAGCGAGGCATACCGTACATCTTCGGCTCCGCCATCTCAACCTTCGGCAACGTCTCCTCCATCATCCCGCGCAGAACCGCGTGCCTAGAATGCTTCTACGGAAATCTAGACGACACGCTACTGCCCAGCTGTGGCACGATCGGCGTGCACCCTTCCATCATAGCCATCGTGGCAAGCATCGAAGCCGCCGAAACGGTCAAAATCCTGCTAGACAAGCCACCCAGCCTCGCCGACAGGCTGTTCTACTGCGACATCAGTTCCACGCGGTTCGAGACGATACACGTTGCCCGCGCAGAAAACTGCCCCGTATGTGGCGGTCAGCCCCGAGCCAAGCCCCTGCCCCTGAAACACGCCTTGGTCGAAGAGGGATGTGGGAGGAACAGGCGAAGGGTTTTCACCATCATACCCAAGGAGGACATGAACATCGATTTGGACAAGTTGACGGGTATTCTGCGGCGACGACGCGCACAGGTGACGGTTCGTGCCAAGCTGGGTGTGACCTTCACGACGAAATCAGGCATTGTCATGAGCCTTCTCAAAAGCGGTATCATGATAATCGAAGGGACAAAAAGCGACGAAGAGGCGCGACAACTTTACCGAGACATAGTGGTCAAGAATATGCGGATCTCACGGTCTCGCGTCGAATAACCGTGTCAGTATTCGATGCCTTTCCTAGGGGGCACGCCTTTGGCGAAGGGATGCTTGACCTCTTTCATCTCGGTGACCAGGTCTGCTATCTCAACGATTTCTGGAGGGGCACCACGGCCCGTTAAGACCAGTTCGACGTGGTGAGGCTTACACTTGACCAGCTTAACGACATCGTCCACCTCGATCAGCTTCAGGCTGAGTGCCACGTTGATTTCGTCGAGTATCACCACGTCGTATTCGCCTTCGGCCACAATCGCCTCTGCCAACTTGAGGGCGTCTCGCGCCAGTTTCACGTCTTCTTCAGGCGGAGGCTTCTCGGTTATGAACTTTCCACGACCGAACGCTGTGAGTTCCAGGTTGGCGAGTTGTCGGACCGCGTGGAGTTCGCCGTAATCAAAGCCTCCTTTGATGAACTGTACCACGTATACTTGCAGTCCTCGTCCTAGGGCTCGAAGAGCTAAGCCAAAGGCTGCAGAAGTCTTTCCTTTTCCCTCGCCCGTGTAAACCTGCACCAAACCCGTCTCTAACCGCATGTCTTTCACAGCTTCACTCTTCTCGGTCGAGGGCGCTAAGCTGTTCAGCGACTGCCTTCTCGGCGGCAGTCTGAGGGTCCAATTTCTTCGCCATGACCCTCGAGACTAGGTCCTCCAGCCTGCCGCTTTTCCTCACAGCTCCGAGGACCTGTTCAGCAGCCTTCTGTCGGATGGCTTCTGTGAGCTCGGTCTCTACGGTTCTTTTCAATCTTAGGTTTGCTTCATCCTTACCCAAGTGCTCGCAGTGTTCTTCGATTTTCTCCAGCAACAGCGCGATTCCTTCACCTGTGGTGGCCACTGTCTTCACTATGACTGGTCTCCATCCGCTCTTGACGTTGCCAAGTTCAAGCATCGTCTGAATGTCCGTGACAGTTTTGTTTGCGTTCTCGCGGTCGGCCTTGTTGACGACGAAGATGTCGCCGATCTCCATAATGCCCGCTTTGATGGCTTGGATATCATCGCCGAGCCCTGGAGCTAAGACGACGATTATCGTTTGGGCGATTCGAATGATGTCCACTTCAGACTGTCCGGCGCCGACGGTTTCGACGATAACCACATCATTGCCCGCGGCGTCTAAGATGCGAACAGCGTCCTTAGTAGCTCGTGACAAGCCGCCGGGATTGTTCCTCGTCGCCATACTGCGGATGAAAACCCCCTCGTCCGTGCTTAAGTCCTGCATACGTATGCGGTCGCCCAAAAAGGCGCCTCCCGAGAAAGGGCTGGTTGGATCGACAGCCACTACACCCACTGTTTTGCTCCGGCGCCGCAGTTCTTTTACAAGCTTCTCGACGAGAGTGCTCTTTCCCGCTCCT
>CAYNAW010000028.1:0-20124 GCA_964395545.1 uncultured Candidatus Bathyarchaeia archaeon
GTGTCTCCATCTGAATGGTAACGCTTCTCACAGACCACTCGTTTGATACCGGCGTTTATTATCATCATCGCACAGACTCTACATGGTACCATCTTACAATAGAGTGTAGCGCCCTCAAGAGGAATACCAAACCTGGCAGCTTGAATAATCGCATTCTGTTCAGCATGCAGAGTACGCACACAGTGCTGAGTCACGTTTCCATCATCATCAAACACTTTGCGCATATCATGCCCCACCTCATCACAATGCTGCAAACCACAAGGAGCCCCAACGTATCCAGTAGTCATGATTCGTTTGTCCTTGACAATCACACAACCGTTTCGTCCACGATCACAAGTTGCACGTTTGGAAACAGCTTCACACAAATCTAAGAAGTATCTGTCCCAATTAGGTCGCGGCATACCACTCGCACTACAATAAAGAAAACTTGCCTATTAACGTTGCAGCGCTGGTTAGAAGGCGCAGAAAACGGGCAGCCACAGTCACAATACGTCTGAGCGATTCATATTTTCAATTCATAACAGCCAAAACGGACATAGGACAAACGCTTTAAATATCAGCGAATTCGCTATGCTGAGGGGAAACCCACAATGAAAGCCAAAAACTACCGTGCAGTGAAAGGTCAAGCTTACACGAGGAAAGAGTACATGAGAAGCTCTCCCGCCTCGAAGATAACCAAATTCACCATGGGAGACACGAAAGCACAGTTCCCAGTAGAAGCCAGGCTGATAGCCTTAGAAAGCTCTCAAGTCCGCCACAACGCTCTCGAAGCAGCGCGGATGGCGGCGAACCGTCACCTATCCGAAAAACTGGGCAGCAACTACCTCCTGCAAATCGTACCTTACCCACACACCATACTGAGGGAGAATAAGATGATTTTTGGAGCCCACGCAGATAGACTACAAGACGGCATGCGCCGAGCCTTCGGCAAACCCATAGGCATAGCAGCAAGAGTCAGAATAAACCAGCCGGTGATAGTGATCGCTGTAGAAGAAGAAGCCATAGAAGTCGCCAAACGAGCCTTGAAACTTGGACAGGCAAAACTCCCCATGCCCAGTCGCGTGATAGTGGAAAAGACCGGAGACTGAACCGCCTTGAATGTTCCGAAGCATGAGAAGCTGGTGCTATGGTTCGAAGAGCTGACGAAAGACGATATCCCGATGGCGGGTGGAAAAAACGCCAACTTGGGGGAGATGATACAAGCAAAGATACCTGTCCCCCCAGGGTTCGCGGTGACAGCTTACGCGTACAAAAAGTTCATAACTGAAACAAAGATCGCTCAAGAGATATACCGTTTAGTAGAAGAAACCGTCACCGACCAAGAAGACCCCAAACAATACGAAGAAGCTTCGAAGAAAATAAGAAAACTCATCGAAAATGCAAAGATGCCTAAAGAAATAGAGAAGGCAATCAGAGACGCCTACAAGCAACTGAGCAACAGAGTGCACGCTGCGAATGTGCACGTAGCGGTTCGCTCGAGCGCAACCGCAGAAGACCTGCCAGATGCCTCCTTTGCAGGACAACAGGAAACGTACTTGAACGCCAAAGGCGCAGATGAAGTAGTCGAGAAAACTATCAAATGCTGGTCAAGCCTCTTCACCCCCAGAGCAATCTTCTACAGAACCAACAAGGGCTTCAAACATGAACAAGTATTCATAAGTGTAGGCATCCAAAAGATGGTCAACTCCCGCTCAGCAGGAGTCATGTTCACGATCAACCCCGTGACTGGAGATCAAAACCAAATAATTATCGAAGGCACGTGGGGACTCGGAGAAGCAGTCGTCTCGGGTGCAGAAACACCCGACCACTTTGAGGTAGACAAAAGAACTATGAAGATTACGGGACGGAGAATCGCCCAAAAAACCATCGAGTACATACGCGACCCAAGAACGGGCAGAACAGAGCATGCGAAAGTCCCAGAAGCAAGACAGGAAAAACCATCCATAAACGACGAGGAAGTCAGCGTACTTGCGCAGCTAGGCGTCAAAATCCATCAGCATTATGGCACGCCGCAGGACATCGAGTGGGCCATAGACCGTGACCTCGAGTCTCCAGAACACGTCTTCATAGTGCAATCAAGACCTGAAACAGTTTGGAGCATAGAGGAAAAGGAAGCCGAAGTGGCTCCGGTGCCGAAGCAGCTGTCTGAACTTAAGGTAGTCGCACGAGGCATCGCGGCAGGACGAAGAGACATAGCCACAGGCTTGGCAAAAGTCGTGTTCTCACCCGAAGACGCCTCGAAACTTGTCAAGAAGGGAGACATCCTCGTCACACCCATGACGAACCCAGACTTCGTGCCGTACATGAAACTTGCGAGCGCCATCGTAACCGACAAAGGCGGCGTCACGGCCCACGCGGCAATCGTAAGCCGCGAGCTGGGAATACCATGCATTGTAGGCGCGGAGACCGCGACAAAATCGATAGAGACGGGCAAGGAGTACACAGTGGACGCTCGAAACGGCGTGGTCTACGAGGGCATGATACAAACGCTGAAAGAGCCCGCGACAGACACGTCTAGTGTAGGCTCCATCTCTGCTATCCAGCCCGCGCCTGTTACGGCTACGAAAATCCTCATGAACCTCGGAGTCCCAGAGAAAATAGATGAGTACAAAGGCCTGCCCTTCGACGGCATAGGACTCATGCGCATAGAGTTCATCCTAGCCAGCTCCATAGGCGAACACCCTGTGTACATGCTCGAAAAAGGCGATGGAGAGAAATTCATAGAGAAGCTGGCTGAAGGCATAGCCACGGTTGCGAGAGCGATTCAGCCACGTCCAGTGGTCGTGAGGTTCAGCGACTTTAAGACAAACGAGTATCGAGACTTGAAGGGCGGCGAAAGATACGAGATCGAAGAAGCCAACCCGATGCTGGGCTGGAGGGGAGCAAGTCGCTATATAAGCCAGTGGTACGAGAAAGCCTTCAGGCTGGAGTGCAAAGCCATCCGAAAATGCCGCGACGAGTGGAGACTTCAGAACGTTTGGATTATGCTTCCCGTGATTAGAACCCTGTGGGAAGCCAAAAGATGCCTGGAAATCATGAAGGAGGAAGGACTGGAGAAATCCAAAGACTTCCATATATGGTTCATGGCTGAAACACCCGCGATAGCCATCATGGCAGACGAGTTCTCAAAACTCTGCGACGGCTTCTCCATAGGCTCAAACGACATGACCCAAGGTATACTGATGATCGACCGAGACTCGGAAAGGCTTGGGCAGATGGGCTACTTCGACGAGCGAGACCCAGCGATAAAACGCATATTAGCCCACCTCATCAAAGTATCCCACGAAAACAACGTCACAGTCTCCATCTGCGGCGAAGGACCCTCAAACCTGCCAGACTTCACCGAGTTTCTGGTCCGCTGCGGCATCGACAGCATCTCAGTCAACAACGACGCCGTCGTGAAGACGCGGCAACTGGTCGCGAGCATCGAGCAGAAAATCCTGCTTGAACACGCCATGAAAAATCGGGACAAAACGGAACACAAAGGATCAAGCGACCTCGAGTGGAACATTAGCTGAAGCCTCGTGCGCCGTCACCGACCTTCGACTTCGAAGAAAGCAGACTGGCTAAGGAAGTTCGAAAAAGAAAGGCAAAACTTGTTCTAATCCAGCTTCCTGAAGGACTCAAACCCCACGGGACAAGACTGGCAAAAGCTGTTGAAGAAGCTGGAGCCCTCGCCGTAGTTTCAGCAGACCCATGCTACGGAGCCTGCGACATTGCAATACTAGAGGCAGAAAGACTGGGGGCAGACCTTCTCGTCCACTATGGCCACAGCGAAATGGTCAAGCAAACCGCATTGCCAGTAATCTATGTCGAAGCGAAAGCCAAAGGCTCCATAAAGGCTGGTGTAAGAAAGGCACTTCCCATCCTCAAGCCTTGGAGAAGAATAGGGCTGGTCTCGACGGTGCAGCACGTGCAGAAATTGGAAGACGCGAGAACACTTTTGTTAGACGCGGGCAAAAACGTCGCCATAGGGGACAGAGGAAGGCTGAAGTACCCGGGACAAGTCACTGGCTGCGACTACAGCAATGCGAGAGCAATCTCAACGGACGTCGATGCCTTCCTTTTTGTCGGCGGCGGCAGGTTTCACGCAGTAGGCGTAGCACTGGCGACTGCAAAGCCCACAATCGCGGCAGACCCGTATGAGGAAAACGCTTTTTTGATCGAAAACGAGTCGGCGAAGACGCTTAAGAAACGGTGGGCGAGCATACACGAAGCTAAGGAGGCGAAGGAATTCGGCATCATAATCGGGCTGAAGGTAGCGCAGAAGAGGCTCGACGAAGCTTTGAGAATAAAGAGACTCGTAGAGGATTCTGGCAAAAAGGCGGTCCTCTTGGCTTTGAGGGAGGTCACTCCAGAAGCCTTAACACAGTTTCCCACGATTGATGTCTTCGTGAACACCGCATGCCCCAGAATCTCCCTAGACGACTCAGAGAGATTCAGAAAACCAATACTGACGCCGATGGAGATATTCGTAGCTATGGGCACGTTAGATTGGGAGGAGCTATGCAGAAGAGGCTGGTTCGAAAACTAGACTTGGAGATCGCTCTTTCAAAGGTCGAAGCCCACCCGTCCCCGAAGGCGCATCTGGAGCAGTACACGATTACGGCAGAAATCGCTGCTGAACTGCTATATATAGCCGCATACGCGAACGACGACGTCGTCGACAAGACAGTAGCAGACTTGGGCTGTGGAACCGGAAGACTTGCCATAGGCAGCATCCTACTGGGAGCAAGAGAGGCAATCGGCGTCGACATAGACAGAGCAGCTGTAGAAGTGGCGGTGAAAAACGCTGAGAAACTAGCGGTCAAAGATAAGACACATTGGATAATCGCTGACATTGCTGCAGTTCGAGGAACCTTTGACACAGTGCTGCAAAACCCACCGTTCGGAGTGCAGAGAAGGAGGGCAGACCGAAGATTTCTGAAGAAGGCCTTGGAGGTGGGAGAACGCATCTATTCATTACACAAGAGCGGCGGAGCAAAACGCAAACTGAGCAGCGGCAAGCGACAGAATACGCCGACCCTCCCAGCCGTCTTCCTGAGAGAATACATTGAAAGACATGGAGGGACCGTTAAGGCCGTGTACAAGATGCAGATGACGATCCCACACATGTTCGATTTTCACACGAAACCGACACATCGATTCCCCGTTGAACTATACGTGATAGAGACGGGGACAAAATCCTCTGGGAACGCTGTACGAGTCTGATTCGACGGTGAATCAAAAGGTTTATTGAGGAGCATGGTTGAAAGGTAACGAGTGCGCGTTAAGCTTACATAGCTTATGAGAAGAGTCTGTGTGAGATTTATGAGCAAAACCCGTGCGAAACGCCAGAGTGGACAATTCGTTGTTCCAGGCGAGAACATCGGAGTGATTGAAGAGTTCACGCCGGGGCCTGGCACATATGTTGAACAAGGAGAGATTCACGCAAAAGTCAGTGGACGTACACTCTTGGACATGCAGAACAAAACAGTTTCTATCTTTCCCACGGTTCATGGAGCAAGAGTGCCTAAAGTGGGCAGCATTGTGACTGGGCAGGTGATGAACCTCCAAAACAAGACGGCTAACATTAGAATATTCAAAATAGGCAACGAAAGCCTGTCAGGAGTCTTTTCAGGACTGCTCTACATCTCAGACATAAGCACGTCCTACGTCGAATCATTGAATGAAGCGGTCAAACCGGGAGACATCGTTCGCGCGAAGGTGATAAGCGATAGAAACCGTATCTTCCATCTTTCAACTGCAGACAAAGACCTTGGAGTGGTGTATGCTTTCTGCTCGCGTTGTGGCAGCACACTCCAACAAAAGCGCTACAGAATGCAATGTGCTGAGTGTGGAAACATTGAAAAACGCAGAGCCGCATATGATTATGGCAACGCAGTCTTCTAAGACAGGGGAGCCGAGATGAAAATCAAGGTTCTGAAGAAAGCCCACAACGAATTAAGAATAGAAGTTGAGGGAGAAGGGCACACGTTCTGCAACGTTGTCCAGAAAGCGTTGCTCGAGGACGAGAGAGTTGACTTAGCCGGCTACAGTGTTCCTCACCCTCTCACGTCAAACCCAGTAGTCTATATTCGCACCACAGGACAGAGCAGGCCGGAGACTGTGCTCAAAGACGCAATCGGACAAGTTCAGAAAGAAAGCACTGTATTCAGAACAGCTCTGGAAAAAGCCTTGAAAGAAGGCTCATAGACCAAGTCTTTTGTCCACGTGAGAGAGAAGAGAGCTGAAGGCCTCAACCGCATCCTCATGCTTCATAAGTATTCCTACGGATTCTGTGATCGTAATCTTCTCTTTCAACCAAGCATAGACTAGCAGAGATTCTGCGGCATCTGCTTGTTTGTGGCGGTCCGTTCTGGCAGCGAGGTGCTTCCTTAGTCCTGCATGCCTTAGGGCTTCAGAGAGAGCACGGTTGTCAACCTTCTCCCCCACGGCTCTTCCAGATTTCACGGATAGGTAGAGGGAGTAGACGAGGTTAACATAAGCGTCTCCGAGAGCCGCCAGTTCATCGTCAGCGAGGATTGCGGGTAACGTTTTGTAGGTAGGCACGAAGGCAGATATCCTCTTAAGGTCATGCACAGCGTACACCGGTATTTTGTGGCAGATTGACGGATATAACAATGCTTATTTTTCCGTCGCTCTCAAGAGCTAAAGGAGGCCTTCTCGGTGAGAGAGAGAAGATTTCGCTCTGTCAAGCCTGAAGTAAGGGTAGTAGGCATCGATGACGGCGCATTCATTCCCCACACGCGAGGAAAATGCGACATCATCGGAGTAGTCTTCAGAGGCGGCTATTGGCTCGACGGAGTCATGCGAACACAGATCGAGATTGATGGCCTCGATGCCACGGACAAAATGGCGGACATGATAACGCGCTCCCCCCATCACAGACAACTAAGGGTGATTATGCTAGACGGCGTGACTTTCGCCGGGTTCAACGTTGTTGACACGCAGCAGCTTTTCCAGAAAACTGGCCTGCCTGTCATTGCCGTTACGAGGGACCTGCCGAATTTTTCCGACATACAGAAAGCGTTGAAGAAGCTGCCATCCTACGAAGAACGATGGAAGGCGATCCAGAGCGCCGACAAGATTGTCAGAGTGTCCACCAAACGAGAGAAAGAAGCAGTGTATATGCAGGCAACCGGCGTTGATGTAGATGTCGCCAAGAGAATTGTGAGGAGCACCGCGACGAGGAGCAATTTACCCGAAGCGCTGCGAGTTGCGCATTTAATCGCCTCAGGTTTGACTAGTCCACTGTAGCAGTTGGAATCTTGATTGAGATAGAAAAAGATTTTTAAGAGACGATGGTGAGGGGAAAGAAACGGACAGGGTGCATCAGCCTTGGAGTTTTGCGCGAAGTGCGGAAAGAAGCTTGTGGCGAAGAAGGGAAAGAAGGAAAACGTGGTCTGGGTGTGTCCGAAGTGTGGCTACCGAAAAAGCGTCGAGTCCGGCGAGAGGATTATCATTCCCTTAACAGTCAAAGAGCCGAAGCCTTTTCAAGAATCTATTGCGGTCATCGGGAGAGAGGAGCAGAAGCTGAGGACCTTACCCACGGTAAGGGTCGAGTGCCCTAAATGTGGGAATAACGTGGCCTTTGTTTGGCAAGTGCAGACACGTGGCAGTGACGAGTCTTCAACGCAGTTCTTCAGGTGCACCAAGTGTAATTACACGTTCAGAGAGTATACTTAGGGCAACTGCTTGCATTTAGCGTGTTAGCTAGACTGCTATCCTAGGTTCCAAACAGCTTAAATCCCACGTATGTATTTTGGGACTGCTAAGCCCTAATAGTAGGCTATTCAGATGATTACCATGTTCGCCATGCGAAGCTATAACAGTATCAAAGCAGCGTTCTTGGGCAATTGTGCAGCTGCGAATGTACTGAGAATTCGCGTTCAGAGGGGACCCTAGCGAATAGCAGTTTGGAAATCTTCTCCGGTGAGTAGAGTTGAAGGAGGCAGCAAGTCTTGATGTTAAAGAGCTTTTTGCCCGTCTAAAGACTTCCCCACGAGGATTGACCGGCGAAGAAGTCGTCCAACGTTTGGCAAAGTACGGTTTGAACAAACTCGTAGAGAAGAAACGTACTCCAATCGTGTTCAGGTTCCTGACTCAGATCAGAGACCTATTCGGTGTCCTGCTGCTTTTCGCAAGCCTGTTAGCGGCGGTTGGAGGGATGGTTGAGTTGAGCGTCATGATTCTAGTCGTTGTGCTGGTCAACGCGGGCCTGAGTGTCGTCCAAGAGTGGCGAGCCGAAAAGGCCATGGAGACTTTGAAGAGGTGGATGCCTGAATACTGCAAGGTCTTTCGAGACGGCGAGCTGAAAAAGATACGTGTGGAGGAACTAGTTCCAGGTGACATCATAGCCCTCGAGGAAGGTGATCGTGTACCGGCCGATGCACGCGTGATTGAAGCCTTCGATTTGTGGACCAATAACGTACCCTTAACCGGGGAGTCGGAGCCCCAGCCTCGAAGCGCTAGACCAACCATTATTGCAGATAAGGCATTCCTGGACGCGCCGAGTCTTGTCTTCATGAGCACTAGCGTTGCCAAGGGCCAAGGCAAAGCTGTCGTGGTTGAAACGGGAATGAGCACCGAGTTTGGTCAGATTGCAGGTCTCACGCAGCAAATCAGTGAGGAACCAAGCCCGCTACAGAAGGAGATCGCGAACACGGCTAGGTATGATTTCGTCCTCGCCATAACTGTGGGCTTTCTGTTTTTTCTTGCCAGCATAGTGTGGCTTCACCTCGATTTCTATTCAAGCATTCTATTCATGATCGGGGTAATGGTCGCCTGCGTCCCCGAAGGCTTGCAGGTCACGGTGTCGAGCGCCCTAGCAATCAACATGCTAAAAATGGTTAAGGAAAACGTGCTGGTCAAGAGACTGTCTGCGGTCCAAACATTGGGTAACGTAACTGTGATTTGCACTGACAAGACTGGGACAATCACGAAGGGTGAAATGACTGTAAGCAAGCTTTGGTTGTCGGACAGAATCGTGGACGTCTCTGGTGTAGGATACACGCCAATAGGAGAGTTTACGTCCGAAGGAAAGGCTTTAGGAAGAGATGACTCGCGATGCGTTGAACAACTACTGGAGGCCTCAGCCCTCTGCAACAGTGCCAAGATTGAACCGCCGAACGATATAGACAGGTTATGGACGGCAGTCGGAGATCCTACAGATGGTGCGTTACTTGTAGCAGCACTGAAGCAAGGTCTAGACCTTCGAATCTCACAGTCGAAGAAGCCCACCATTCATGTAATACCCTTTGACTCGAAGAGGAACCGGATGACAACAATACACAGAAGCGACCAAGGACTCGTGGCTTACACGAAGGGGGCGCCTAGAAGTATACTCTCAATATGTGACAAGATAGTCGTCGATGGTGTGGTACAACCACTCCAAAAGGAAAACTTGCGCCTCATCGAGAAGAGGATACGTGGGTTTGCAGACAAAGGGCTGCGTGTGATTGCCGTTGCCTTCAGGGACATGCCCACTGATGCGGTTCTTAAGAGCAAAGAGGTTGAAAAGAACATGGTTTTTCTGGGAATCGCGGGGATGAAAGACCCACTTCGCCCAGAAATCGAGGACGCAGTTAGAGTCGCCAAACAATCGGGCATTCGCGTTGTGATGATCACGGGCGATTACGGCCCGACTGCCCAGGCAATCGCTGAGGAAGCAGGCATAGTCGACCCGACGAAGTGCAGGATAATACGAGGCGTAGACTTGGAGACGATGGGGGACTCGAAGATAGCTGACAACGTCAAAGAGGGAGACGTGATTTTCGCTCGAGTCTCGCCTGAACAGAAGTTACGCATAGTAAAAGTCCTTAAAGAACGAGGCGAGGTCGTGGCAGTTACGGGTGACGGCGCTAATGACGCACCGTCGCTGAAGGAGGCGGACATCGGCATCGCCATGGGTGTTTCGGGTACAGATGTGGCTCGAGAAGCAGCGGACATGGTGTTGCTTGACGACAGCTTTGCGTCCATCGTGAAGGCTGTGGAGTCTGGAAGAACAATCTATGAGAATCTCAGGAAATTCATCATCTATGTCTTCACTCACAACTGGGCTGAGTTGCTTCCCTTCGTGCTTTACGCCTTGCTAGGAATCCCTCTTCCGCTTCTGGTCGTTCAAATCCTGGCAATAGACTTGGGAATAGAAGTAGTTCCCTCTCTAGCCCTTAGTCGCGAGCCGCCTGAATCAGGTATTATGCTAGAGCCACCTCGAAGCGTCAAAGAACGCCTCTTCAACAGGGAGGTCTTCCTCAAGTCTCTTTTTATGGGCTTGATTATCGGCGTAGGTGCTTTGTATGGATGTCTAGCCACATGGAGCAATGCAGGCTGGTACCTAGGAAGCCCGACTCCTCTACCGTCCGAGGTTTATGCCAAGGGAACCACAATGACGTTCGCAGGCATAGTCACAGGTCAGGTCGGAAACGTCCTGGCATGCAGAACAAATAAACAGTCTATCTTCAAGACAAACATCAAACGCAACAAATGGATTTGGGTGGGCATCGCGACTCAGATATCAACAATATCCATGCTAATCTACTCGCCGGTCTTCCAAAGGCTCTTCGGGACAACCAGGATAGGCCTACACGATTGGTTGTACCTAATGGCGCTAGCATGTGTAGTGGTCTTTGTTGAAGAGACTAGGAAGCTGGTGAGTAGGAAACTCGAGAATAAGAGATAAGAAGGATAGCGTTAGCGCGACTTTGGCTTTGACTGTTAATGTTTATATTGTTGGTTCTGGTCTAACCTAAACGCAATAAGCAGCCCGTGTTCGTCATGAACGTGCCAAAAACCGTTAATACGTACTGTCCAAAATGTAAGGTTCACACAGAGCATTCTATAACCCTTTATAAGGCAGGGAAGCGGCGCACACTGGCCTTGGGTGCCCGCCGTCATGAAAGAGAAAAGCGAGGATACGGGGGCCAAGGATGGCCTCTTCAGAAGAAATTCGCGAAGACTACTAAGAAACAAACCTTGAAGCTCAAGTGTAGAGACTGCGGCTTCACGATCCAGAAGAAAGGTATGCGCCTGAGAAAGCTGACTATTGGGGGGAAAGCATAATGAGCACCGATTGGGAAACCCTCCTTCCAAAACCTAGTTCCTGTTTCCTCCGAGTGCGTTGTCCAGACTGTGGCAATGAGCAGGTAGTCTTTAGCAACCCGACAAACGTCGTCAAGTGCAACATATGTAAAGCCACTCTTGCAACAACAACAGGCGGAAAAGCGAAGATCAACGGCGAAGTCGTTGCCGTGTTGGAGTGAGGCCTACACAACCATGCCTCTCCTTCGAAGACCCGAGTGGCCAGAAAGAGGCGAACTCGTCCTTGCCACGGTACAGAAGGTAGTCGACTACGGCGCATACGTTACGCTGGAAGAGTATGGCAATAGGGAAGGCTTGCTGCACCGAAATGAAATCAGCACAAGCTGGGTTAGGAACATCCGCGACCATGTTCGTGAAGGACAAAAACTTGTCCTGAAGGTTCTTCGCGTCGACCCAGAGAAGAAACACGTCGACCTTTCCCGCAAACGAGTAAACAAACGCGAACGCATCGACAAGATCTATCTCTTCAAGAGGGAGCGAAAGGCTGAAACCTTTCTGAGAGTAACAGCAGAGAAACTCAAAAAGCCCTTGGATGAAGTCTTAGAAACAGCCGTGGCCCCCATGGAAGAGGCTTACGGAGACATCTTTACGGCCCTGGAGGAATCGAGCCGCCAAGGCGCTGAGGTTCTGACAAAAATCGGTGTTCCGCAGGAAGTTGCCCAAGCCCTAGCAGAACTGGCCAAAGAGAAGATTCGGCCGCCCCTCGTCGAGATCAAAGGGGTCTTACAGCTCACGAATACTAAGCCCGACGGCGTAAACCTGATCAGAAAAGCCTTACAGACAGCTAAAAAAGCTCCAACGTCAAAGATGGCGAGAATACATGTCTACACAATCGCAGCTCCGAAATATCGTCTGAAAGTGGAAGCTGAAAACTACAAGGAAGCTGAAAACATGCTCCAAAAAGCCTCCGAAGCAGCCATAAAAGCCATAACCAAAGCAGGTGGCGAAGGAAGCTTCAAAAGGGAAAAGTAATGGTTTGGCTCCTCAGAAAATGCGAAAAGTGTAACCGGTACACACTAGAAACGCGTGCCTGTCCCCACTGCAGCGGCAGAACACGCATACCTCACCCGGCCAAGTTCTCGCCGAACGACAAATACGCCAAAAAACGCATAGCACTAAAGGAAGATCCCCATTCATGAAAACCACCATTAGAGAGAAATACCAGATAAAGCCGAAGACCCCCACCCTAATCGAGGGGCTTCCCGGTCTCGGAATGGTGGGCCGAATCGCCACACGTTACCTAGTCAAACAGCTGAAGGCGGAAAAATTCGCCCTCCTACACTCGCCCCACTTTCCATACTACGTCATCGTCAACAAGAAAGGCAGAGCCCGACTCCTCAACGGCGAGTTTCACTACTGGAAAAACCCGAAGGGCAGCGATTTGATCTTCTTCTCAGGCGACAGCCAAGCCCAAACAATCGAAGGACAATACGAAATAGCGGAAGCGATACTCGATTTCGCCAAGAAACACGACGTCAAAGCCATCATCACGCTCGGCGGCTACCGAAAAGAAGCCGAGGACATGCCTCAAGTCATAGCAACAGCCACGGACAGTGAAATGCTGGAGCACGCCCTCCAATCCAATGCCTCGCTCGGTCCTCCCGGGAACCCCATAGTCGGAACCGCAGGCTTACTAGTAGGCATGGCCAAGTTCAAAGGCACCTCAGCCCTCTGCCTCTTGGGAGAGACACGGGGCTATCTCCCCGACCCCAAAGCCGCAAAAAGCATCCTACTCGTCTTGCAGAAAATGCTGAAAATCCCCGTACGCCTAGAAGACTTGGACAAGGAGATTGCGAAGTCAGAAAAGATTCTGGAAAAGATGAGACAGATAGAGGCCAGACGAGAAACCTACGCCAAGAAAATGCGCAAGGATGAAGAGGGCAAGACAACCTACATAAGCTGAAGGATTCCGATGAAAGTCCTCGTCACAGGCGCAAACGGGCTTCTCGGAAGCAAAGTCGTCGCGAGGGCTGAACGTCACGAGGTTTATCCTACCCACGCAACCCGCCCGACTTTCCCAGACTCCCAACGAATGGACATCACGAATGAAAGTGATGTAAAACGCGTCTTCAGCCGTGTCAAACCCGATATCCTGATACACGCAGCAGCAGAGACAAACGTCGATAAATGCGAAAAGGAAAGAGAGCATGCAAAGAGAGTGAATGCTGACGCTACGAGAATCCTCGCAGAAACGTGCAAGCGGACGGACACTATGATGGCATATGTTTCAACAGATTACGTGTTCGACGGTGAAAAAGGACGATACTCCGAGGAAGATGAGCCCAACCCTGTCAACTACTATGGCTTGACTAAGCTAATCGGAGAAAGACACGTTACAGATATCTGCCCAAGATACGCTCTCTTGAGGACAAGCGTCTTGTACGGAACCCACCCGGAGAAACTGAACTTTGCAAAGTGGACCATATCCGTTCTGGCACAAGGAAAGCCCATCAGTGTGGTGGACGATCACTACAACTCCCCCACGCTCGCCGACAACTTCGCTAAAGTCATCTTGGAACTAGTCGAAAAGGAATTGGAAGGAATCTACCACATCGCTGGAAGCGAACGTATAAGTCGATACAGGTTCGCGGTGAAAATAGCTGAAGCCTTCAACCTCGATTCCTCCCTCGTGCAGCCCGTTAAGATGAGTGAACTGAAAGCATGGACGGCGAAGAGACCAAAAGACTCATCACTCTGCATAGACAAAATTCAGAGGGAAGTCGAGACAAAACTCTTAGGCGTTGCAGGAGGCTTAAGGGAGATGAGAAGACAATGGACAAAGACAACGTAAAAGGAGTGATTCTCCACGGGGGGCACGGTACACGCCTTAGACCCCTAACCCACACAGGTCCGAAGCAGCTGATTCCCGTGGCGAACAAGCCTATGTCTCAGTATGTCTTAGAAGACCTGAGAGATTCGGGCATAAAGGAAATCGCCATAGTTCTCGGAGACGTCCTGCCCGAGAAGGTAAAGAATTACTACAAAAACGGCAAGGAATTCGGCGTCAGAATCACATACATTCACCAGGAAAAACCCGGCGGAATAGCGCAGGCAGTGAGCCTTGCAGAAGACTTCGTCGGCGACACCCCCTTCGTCGTGTACCTTGGGGACAACCTACTCAAGGGCAAAATTGCAGACTTCGTGCAGGAGTTCAGAAGTTCCAAACAACACGCCATGATACTCCTCTGCGAAGTCGAGAACCCGCGCCAGTTTGGGGTAGCTCAGTTCGACAAAGATGGAAAGCTCGTGAGGCTTGTAGAGAAACCAAAAGAACCGCCAAGCAACTACGCCCTGACGGGGATCTATTTCCTTACCCCGATAATCTTCAAGATGATAAAGCAGCTGAAGCCCTCGTGGAGGGGCGAACTCGAAATCACAGAAGCCCTGCAAGCTTTGTTAGACACGGGGCATAAGGTGGGCTGCAAATTCGTCACAGGATGGTGGAAAGATACAGGAACCATGGAAGACATCTTAGAAGCCAACCGCCTCGTACTCGACGACGTCAAGAGGAAAGTGGAGGGAACCGTGGAGGAGAAGACCTCCATCCAAGGACGCGTCGCCGTAGGAAAAGGAACAATCATTAAGCGAGGAGCGCTACTCAGAGGCCCGGCCATCATAGGTTCCAACGCAACGATAGGAGGACACGTCTACGTAGGCCCCTACACGAGCATAGGGAACAACGTGGTAATCGAGAGGGGAGAATTGGAGAACTCGATAATCATGGACGATTGCCACATGGAAATCGACGGCAAGATAACCGACAGCCTCGTAGGGGCAGGCACCACGTTGACCACCAACGAGAAGAGCCCAAAAGGCTATAGACTCGTTGTCGGCGAATACTCCAAGATAGTCCTGTGAGGATTCAAAAATGATAGATGGAGTAGTTACACAACAGCTGAGAGTCATTTCGGACGAAAGGGGCTGGCTCATGGAGGTTCTAAGAAGCGACTGGAAACTCTACGAAAAGTTTGCTCAAGTGTACGTTACCGCTGCCTATCTGCAGGTTGTAAAGGCTTGGCACATGCACAAGAAACAGACCGACAACATCGTCTGCGTAAAAGGAATGGTCAAGCTCGTCCTCTATGACGGGCGCAAACGCTCCAAGACGAGAGGCGAGTTGAATGAGTTCATCATCGGCGAAAGGAACCCCTTGCTTGTGAAAGTACCGCCAGAAGTGTGGCATGGATTCAAGAACATCGGCGAAGAAACCGCCCTCGTCATGAACGTGCCCACCAGCCTGTACGATTACAAGAAGCCCGACGAGCACCGACTCCCCCCAGACACCACGGAAATCCTGTACGACTGGCAGCTTGCGCCCTGGCTGAAACACGGGTGAAACGATGCGAGTCTTAGTAACCGGCGGAGCAGGGTTCATAGGCAGCAACTTTGTGCGACACTTGCTCGGGAACTACAAGGATGTGGAAGTTGCCAATTTTGACCTACTTACCTACGCGGGCAAGCTGGAGAATTTACAGGACTTGAAGGGCGACTCACGCTATAAGTTTGCTCGGGGAGACATTCGGGACAAAGAAGCAGTGGAGCTGTTGATGAAGGAAGGGTTTGATTTGGTGATGAATTTCGCGGCCGAAACCCACGTAGATAGGAGTGTCGTAGAGGCAGGATCTTTTGTCTTAACCGATGTCTATGGAACATGCATTCTTCTGGATGCCGCGAGGAAGTACGATGTCAAGAGGTTTGTGCAGATATCCACCGACGAGGTCTACGGAAGCCCGGCGAAGGGATCGTCGAAAGAAACAGATGTGCTGGACCCGTCTAGTCCTTACTCTGCAAGCAAAGCCGCAGGAGATCACATTACCTTGGCCTTCTACAAGACGTATGGGACCCCGGTAATCGTTACTCGCAGCTCCAATAACTACGGTCCTTATCAACACCCAGAGAAACTCATCCCAAAAACGATACTGCGAGCGCTCCACAACGAACCCCTGCCCATCTACGGTGATGGGGGACAAGTAAGAGACTGGCTCCACGTAGCAGACAACTGCATCGCCATAGACTTGATAGCACAGAAGGGAAGAAGCGGAGAAGTGTACAACATCGCCTCGTCTGAAGAACAGACAAACATGAAAGTGGCAAAAAGCATCCTAAGATTAATGAAGAAGCCGGAGAGCCTGATCAAGCAGGTTCCTGACCGACCAGGTCACGACAGGCGATACTCACTGAACGTCGCCAAAACAAAGTCGCTCGGATGGAAGCCCAGAATTGGCTTCGAAGAAGGTTTGGAGAGAACAGTCAACTGGTACCTTAATAATCAGTGGTGGTGGCAGCCCCTATTGAAGGACGAGTTCTTCAAGGCGGACACTCCCTGGCTACGGTGATTTCACCGGTAGGACACACGCACGGTTCATGCGAGGCGTTGCAATAAACTGAAACCGTGGAAGACTCGTTGACCGAACCTATAAGCCCTCAGACGCAAGTGGCAAGAGGAGCCACTTTCATCTTCCTCCAAGGCTTACTCAACGCGGGCCTCGGAGTGCTATATGTCTGGTTTCTTCTGCACACGAAAGAGATAACGGGTCAGCTTCTGTTCACGGAGGCTGATTTCGGCTTCTTTACGATGCTTAGCTTCATGCTAACGTTGGCCTCCACCTTAGGAGTACTGGCACTCACGTCTGCTTCTGTACGATACGTTGCCCAGCACATGGCAGAGGCGAAGGAAGAAAAGGCAAGATCGGTGATAAACCGCGTCCTCCAGGTCTCGATTGTAACATCTTCCATCATCGTGGTCGTGCTCTTCGCTCTAGTGTGTTGGCTTTCAAACACTTTTAACAGCCCTATTCTGGTTTTTCAGCTTCTGCCCCTAACCGCCGCGGTCCAGATTTTCTACACGCAGACGCTAGGTTTCTTGCAAGGTCTGCAGAAGCTACGCACGATGGCGTTGATAAGCATATCCTACCCGGTGGTGCATTACTCGGTGTCGATTCTACTAGTCTACGCGGGTTTTGGCGTTTTGGGAATCGCGGCAAGCTGGTTACTCGCCCTCTCACTTTCGTCCGCAACGGCTCTTCTGGCAACTTCCCGCTACATTGGCTATCGAGACAGACCTACAGTCTTAGACCGCTTCTTGTCTTCTCGTTCTTGCTCTACGTATCTGCAATCCTAGCGTTCATAGTCAACTGGGTGGACCAGATTTTCGTTCTCCCCTTCCTAGGCCTTGAGGCTCTTGGAGTCTACAGCATCGCCGTGAGAGCCTCGATCGTTCCGAACTTTGTCTCGCAGGCAATTGTAACTTCTCTCTTCCCAAAGATGTCCGAGCTGCATTCCAGATTGGGAGTTGGCAGCTTGAGGGATGCTTTCAAGACTTCAACCCGATATGGTGAACTGTGGGTTTTCCTGTCTCCCTTTTGGTGGCCACCTTGGCTTATCCGATTGTAGTTCTGTTCGCCACCGTTCGGTTCGTTGACGCTGTTGCACCTTTAGCGTTAATGTGTGTGGCTTCTTTGCCAACGGCCCCAGGTCTGGCGGTAGGTCCCACGCTGTTGACGCTGAAGAAGACCAAAGCAGCATCTGCAATCACAGTCATCACAATTCTCTTAGAGGCAGCATTCTCGTTCGTTTCATTGAAATACATGAATCTGGGCCTACTTGGAGTGGCGCTCTCTAGGTTCTTTGCCGCTCTAGCGAGCTTGGTCTTGGGAGCTCATCTACTTCGCCAATTCCTGAAAGTTGAGTTTGATAAAAAAACAGCGTGGAAGTCGGCAGTGGCGTCTGCAGCAATGGTCTTATCGCTTTTCGGGCTGGAGCTTCTGAGGTCAGTAGCCGAACCCTCGTCCTATCAGTTTCTAGCCCTACGTTTGCGGCTATTCCCTGTTTACGCAGTCGCAGGCGTGATGGTGTACTTTCTCGCTCTCATTGCTTTAAGAGCCGTTAGTAAGCAAGACATACAATTACTACAGGATTATGTTCCGAAGCGAATTCGATGGATTATCGACATGTTTAGCAGAATTGTGAGTGTAAGCAAGTAGTCTGAAACTCTTCAGCCGAATGCTCGCGCCGAACATGCCAGATAGCTGGGCTATTTTCGCTCACGCTCCAAGCTGGAATTCAGCATTAGGAAATGCACGCGCGCCACCACCAAGTCATGCGTACGCTTCCAGTAAACGTGCTGATTCCAAACTTCCAGATAGGCAATTATCCTCCGAGCCCGTATGAGAATTGCTCTCCATCACTTCTCTTTCTGGTAGATGAAGAAATCACATGCTGATTCATTAGGAAATCGATTCTTGATTCTCCTGATCAGTTTCCAGTCCGACAGATTGTGTTCCACCCATTTCGAGAATTGTCTATTCTTGATGTGAGAGGTTCTAAGAACCGCGTTAATGTCAGTATCAGTCGAGTAGACAATCACGAACTTGTCAGAACCCGAAAACAGGTGCTTCATATAAAGCTCAAATACACCGTCCTCAACGAGATGGTAAATCACATCCAAAGACAGAGCAGTCTCTGCTTTGAATATGGAGTTGTTGTCTTCAAAACACTCAGGGTCATATAAGAAGAAACTCTTTGTTTCATCTCTTTCAAAGCGACTCATACAGAGTTTTATTGCAGTTCTTGATACATCCAACCCCACATAATTGGGGAAATCAAAGAGCAATAGCTGATTACCATCCCCGCAACCAAACTCTATGACTGAATTGACGTTGTTGTCTTGTACAAATGAATTCACGATTTCAGCTTTGAACTCCGCAAGATTCCCATATGAGCCAGCTCCGGAGTTACCTCCCGTAGCATATCTCGTTTCCCAATATTCTTTGGACCCCAGAAATGGAATCTTGATCTTAGTTCTTACAATTGCCGCGGCGAATCGGACTACCGGAATCCTCTTTGCGATTGCTTTAACCTTGCTTGTCATTGATGTTACTCACTATTAGGTTCATTGTGGTGGCAGTTTATAAGCTCTCAAGGTAGCCCGCGAGCATTTCGATTTGTTGTCTCGCGCCTAACGTCGTTCGTGGAATCCGAACTCTTCTTCTGAGATATTCGTCCATTTCGTTAATCAGTTTCGAGTCTTGGTCTCGTTCAGATATTGCCTCTTTCCTCTCTTGCTGCTCGTACACTCCTCGGCTTTCAGAACGAAATCGCTGGTCTTCACTTGCTTACAGAATTGAATCATAAGGTCGTCCGCAATGTTTGTCAATGCCGAGAATCAAACGCTTCCTGGCACATTCTGAAAACGCTAAGTTCCTTTTTGTATATTCCTTCGTGGGAAAGATTCTCCTTAACGTATCTTGCGGCATTTTCCGACAACTCATAATATAGCTCTTCATCCACCAAAAGATGCTTCACCGCCTTTCTGATGGCCAATGGATCGTCTGGAGGAACAAGTATTCCAGTGATTCCGTTTTTGACGAATTCTGGTATGCCACCTACCTTGGTTGCTATTGTTGGTAAGCCGCATGCCATAGCCTCACACATGGCGACCCCTTGTGCTTCTGTTCTGCTTGGAGCTACGAAGTAGTCGAATCCCGCGTATTTCTTAGGCATCTTATTATGCTCTACGTGCATAGACTGGAAGATAATGTTTGACTGGCATCTTTGCGCCAGTTTCTGCATGTAGTTCTGCAACGCTCCTGTTCCAAGGATTGTCAGGCGAGTTTCTTTGAGTTTCGAATAAGCTCTAATCGCGATGTCTGTTCCGTATTTCCAGTCCAAACCTCTTACTGAGATCCCTTCACTTCTATTTCTGTTGTCTCTTCTTGTGTAGGTGAATAACGTGGTATCTATTGGATTCGGAATTACGAATGAGTTGGGGTGTTTAAAAAGGAGATAGCGTTCAGCGGTATTTCTCATCCATTGTGAGACGTATACGAGTGCGCTTGCTCTTGAGACAAGGAAACGCACAAATGCGAGCTTCAATGGCCCATCGATTATGTTCCCAATTTTCGCCTTCATCTTCCATGGGGGATAGTAATCGTGGAACGCAGTTACCATTGCCTCTGCTCCGTGAGTCCATACCGCAACTGGGCTCTTCTCAAGCATGTTCCTAAGGCTTCGAACATCCAT
>CAYNAW010000029.1:0-17795 GCA_964395545.1 uncultured Candidatus Bathyarchaeia archaeon
TTGAGAGCCTGTGGCCTTCGTGGCCGCGTGGGTTCGAATCCTACTCCCGGCGCCATCACGTTGTCAAGCCTGAAAGCAGGGCTCTGACGTTCTTTCCTAGTACGCTGTGATTGTAGCCGCCTTCCAAAACGGTGAACACTTGATCATTGCAGTTTTCCTCTGCATACTCTCTGATGGTGCATCCTACCGCTGTGTAATCCTCGGTTTTCAGCAGTCCACCCCAATCACGTTCATGCCCGTCGAAGCCTGCAGACACAGCCACCAAGTCGCACGCCTTCTGAGACTCGAGGAAACGCTTCAAATCCGTCAAGAAATTCGTTCGGCTGTTGCCCTCGACGTGGTGATAAACCACGTTGGGAGTCGAGGCGAAGACATTAGTCGTGCCATCCCCGTAGTGCAGGTCGATGTCCACCACCAGAGCCCGTTTGACCGCACCTTGGCTCCTGAGCTTCTCGACCGCTATGGCTATGTTGTTGAAGTAGCAGAAGCCCCAGCTCGAGTCGGGGCTCGCATGATGTCCAGGCGGTCTGATGAGGGCAAAGGCTGGGGTTCCCTGCACCGCCAACTCGGATGCCTTCAATGCCCCGCCGACCGCTAAGCGAGCAACTTCATAAGTCAACCCTTGCTGCTTCACCCAATCCACGTGGCTCTGTGTGTGCACCAGCAGCAGGTCCACCGCCTCTGCAGGGACGGGTTCGACAAAGGCAAACAGTCCCTCGAGCTCGTCTTTGATGCATTCAATCCTGCCAGGCGCAGCCGCGGGATCAGACGAGTAAACTTCGTTGTACCTCGGATGATAGACCACTAACACGGTACGCACCTCATAGTCTATACTGCGCAAACCATAAAAACGCAACGTGCCAAGATGACTGGGGCCTGCTATGCGAAGAACCCAGGAGATCGCGCTCATCAGCCTCTTCGGCGCCCTCCATACTGTCCTTTCCTTCGTCCCAGGCATCTGGCGCAGCCTCATGATTCTCATATTACCCCTCGAAGGCATCATCCTCGGTCCCGCCCGAGGGTTCACGGCGGGCTGCATAGGCTTCGGCGCGGGCTGGACGCTCAGACCCCGAGATGAGCCCATCTTCTTCGGTATCGCTGAACCCGTCGGCGTCCTCTGCGCTGGGCTGATGGCGCGAGGGAAGTGGCACCACGTGGCTCTCCTCTATGTGTCAATGCTCGTAGCTTTCTTCTTGCACCCTGTTACGCCGAGCCTGCCGCTCTGGACACTGTGGGATGTCTATGCTGCACTGATTTGCGTTTTTGTTCTCGGAGCGTTGACTTATGGAAAACAACTGAGCATCAAGATAGACGGGAACGTTCACAAGATGGCAAAGCTTTCGTTCGTACTCGCGCTCATAGCTTTCATCGGGATCGAAGCCGACGTGTTAACAAGGATCTTTATTCTCGTCCCCCTGAATGGCTACATCATCTGGGGTGTCCCTGCCGAATTTCTTCCCGTAGCCTTCATTGAAGGTGCGTTCCAGACACCGGTGGAAGCAGTTCTCTCAGTCTTTGCGACAGTGATCGTCGGGATGCCCCTCCTCGACCGCCTGCGCAAGATGAGGCTTTTCGACCCGGATCGGCTGGTTCTAAAATAGGTTTATCTCCAAGTTCCGCGTTCATATGGAGTTCTCAGCGAGGGAAAACAGAAGTGAAGCTAGTTAACGCGTTAGAGAAGCTCTCAAACGCATGCGGCATAACCGGCAGAGAAGACGAAGTCAGTGACCTGCTGAAGACCATGTTGAAACCTTACGCGGACGAGATCAGAGTGGACAAGTTGGGCAACGTCATCGCCGTCAAAAAAGGAGCCAAAAAAGACGCGCCGAAGGTGATGCTTGCCGCCCACATGGACGAAATCGGCTTGATAATCAAGAACATCAACAAAGACGGTTTCCTGCAATTCACAAAGCTCGGCGGAATCGACGACCGTATTCTCATCGCCCAACGAGTCACGGTCCACACCGCGAAGGGCCCGAAACCCGGCGTCATCGGCTCGAAGCCGCCCCACATCATGAAGGAAGAAGAGCGGAAGAAAGCGGTCGAAGTCGACCACCTCTTCATCGACATCGGCGCAGCCAGTAAAGAAGACGCCGCAAAGATGGGCGTGAACATCGGAGACGTCGTCAGCTTCGACACCCGGTTTGCCCAGATTACCGACGACCTGGTGATTGGCAAAGCGTTCGACAATCGGGTAGGCTGTCTCCTCCTCGTCGAGGTGATGCGACAGCTGAAAGACGTCGACTGCACCGTCTACGCAGTGGGAACGGTGCAGGAAGAAGTAGGCCTCCGAGGCGCAACGGTCTCCGCTTTTCACATAAACCCCGACGTAGCTCTGGCATTCGACGTTACGGTGGCAGGCGACGTGCCTGGAGTTCAGGAAGTCGAGGCGCCCGTGAAGATGAAGAAGGGGCCAGTCATCGGCGTCATGGACGCTGGCCTGATAACCCACCCCAAAGTACTCTCGATGATGGTGACCGCTGCGAAGAAGGCGAAAGTAGACTACCAACTGGAGACGGGGTTGGGTGGAACGACCGATGCGGCGAGAATCGCTCTCTCACGTGAGGGAGTGCCGTGCGGTGTCTTGTCAATTCCCACCCGCTACATTCATAGCCCCTCATCCGTACTTTCACTCAGCGACGTGACGAAAGCAGCAAAACTCGCGGTAGCCGCAATCAGCGAAGCACCCAAACACTTCTAACTTTCTCTTTCTTTTTCAGGTCATAGACCTCCCACGAGACGCGACGTGCAATGCCTGGGAAAAGAAGTCGAAAGAGAATGATGACCCTTACATTGTGCAGAAGACTCTCCATACCCCTTCCCGTTCAATCGTTTTAACAGCTTGGTCCGCAGAGAACGATGGCTAGAGCCTTAGCGCCTCGGAAAGGGATCTGCAAAAGCAAATTAACAATGGTCGACGATACTCTAGGGGAGAACGCGTTGTCAGGGCGAAAATTCAAGTTTCTGGAGCATCGGGCAGACGTTTACATCGAAGCGCATGGCGGAAGCTTAGAAGAAGCCTTCGAGAACGCGGCTCTCGCGACCTTCGAGGCGATGACCGACACCAGTACAGTGCTACCCATGGTTGAGGAGACGGTAGCGGCAGACGGCTTCGACGAGAAGGCTCTCCTGTACAACTGGCTCGAAGCCCTCCTAGTGCGGTTCGATATGACTGAGAACCTCTACTCACGATTCAAAATTGCACCTATTCAGCAACATGACAAGGAGTTGAGGCTGGAGGCAAAGGTATACGGCGAGAAGTTCAACCCTGCAAAGCATCCGTCAAAGGTTGGTGTCAAGGCGGTCACCTACCACCGCATGGAGATAGACAAGAAGCCCGACAAAGTCACAGTGAAGTTTATCCTCGACGTATAAACGGGCTATCGCACCAGAAACGTGATCTCCTCGACCAGCGTCTCAGGCACCACGTTGCGTTTGCCCCTACGCTTCAGTACCAAGAGCCCCAGCTCCTTCAACGCCATCAAATCCCTGTAAACATTCTTCACATCACGCCTCACCTTGTGGGCCAACTCGTTGATAGACTCCACACGCATCGTAGCCAACTGATTCAGCAGTTCCACGCGTTTCGGCGTCAATGCAGCCAACTGCGTTGAGCTGAACTCCCGCGCCTCTTCCACAATGTAATCCAACTCGCCGCCTTCCTCGTAGCCCTTGTAAGCATCGACTAAGCCTGCCCACTCGAGGTAGGCACTCAGCAGATGGCTCGGTCTCCTCTTCTCGAGGAACCGGTCTTCAAACTCGTCGAAAGCCAGATCGTACTGCTCCTCGAACCCACGAATCCGCGTAGTGACTTCTTCCGGCGTCAGACTGCGGACGATCCTTACAAGCAACGTCGCTCATGGATAGAACGAGCGTCTAGGCATAAAGATTCTTTGGTTTACAAGCCATAAAAACTTAAAGCGCATGCAGCCACTAGTACCCGTTAGTGACGTGAAAATGAAGGTCATAGGCATCGTTGGAAGTCCGAGAGTCGGAGGCAACACGGAAACACTGACGAGGATAGCGTTAGACGCGGTTCAACAGGAGGGGCTTGAAACGGAGCTTATCCGTCTGGCGGGCAAGCGGATAGAGCCCTGCGACGCCTGCCGGAGCTGCTCAACGACGGGCAAATGCCACATCGAAGACGACTTCGAGTCCATTTTGGCGAAGATGAAAGAGGCAGAAGGCATCATCCTCGCAACGCCGGTCTACTTCGGGGCAGCCACGCCGCAGATGACAAGCCTCATCAGCCGGTTCTACAGCACCCGAGGAAAACCCTTGAAAAACAAGGTTGGCGGACCCATCGTCGTCGGTCGCCGAGCTGGACACAACTTCACCCTCGCACAGCTCATGTTCTTCTTCATGATCTCTGAGATGATTGTTCCCGGCTCGACATATTGGAACGTGGCTTTCGGCCGGGGAAAAGGAGAGGCGGCCAGAGATGAGGAGGGAATTCGTACAATCCAACACTTCGGGCGAAAACTGGCCTGGCTCATAAAAAGGGTTAACGACTAGACGAGAAGGCAGGATAGAAAAGACTAAAGACTCGGATCGGCTAACAAGACATCGGCAAAAGGAAAAAGGAGAAGATCCAAGATGGAGTTAAAAGTCTTCACTTTGCCCACGTGCAAAGACTGCCCCGCCGCTAAGAAAACCTCTCAGGAAATCGCCCAAAAGTACGATTTGACGTATGTGGAAGTGGACATAGGCAGCCCTGACGGTCAGCTCGAGGGACTCATGCATCAGATCATGAGCACCCCCAGCATAACCCTCGACGACGAAGTCGTCTCGCGAGGAAAACTGCTCTCCCCGGAAGAGCTGGACGCTGAAGTGAGGAAACGACTGACCCGATGACTCTGCCCGAGATCAAGAAATTCGTGCCCCTCAGCTGCGTGGACTGGGACGGGAAAGTCTCTGCAGTGGCTTTTCTGTCACGCTGCAACCTCCGTTGCCCATTCTGCTACAACTCTGCCCTCGTGCTCCACCCTGACAGCCTGGAGACAATCCCCTTCAAAGAGGTTGAACGAAGCCTCGTAAAAAGCAAAGGCTGGCTCGACGGCGTAGTTTTGACAGGAGGTGAACCAACCCTCAGTGATGACCTGCCTAGTCTGTGCAACCGAATCAAAGAGCTGGGCTACAGCGTGAAGCTGGACACCAACGGCACCAACTTCGCCATGGTGAAGCAACTCGTGGACGAAGAGCTCGTGGGGTACGTGGCCTTAGACGTGAAAGCGCCATTGTATTCAGATGCCTATTCGCGAGCTGTAGGAGTCGAAGCCGCCGGGCTGGTTCCGGAAGTAGAGAAGACCATGCAGCTTCTGCTGGAGGGCGCGGTGGACTACGAGTTTCGCACCACCCTGGTCCCAGGAATCCACCGTGAAGAGGATGTCGCGCAAATCTGCAGTAGACTTGTGGGCTGTAAAAAGTATGTTCTCCAAAATTTCATGGGCGGCGTGGAGACCCTCGAGCCGACGCTAAGAGACATGGACCCGTTTTCCATTGCAGACATGGAGCGATTCCTAGCGAGAGCCAAGACAACCGTGTTTAACACCGTTTTGAGATAGCCTATTCCCAAGCGATTTTGCTCAGAACTGAGCCGGGCAGAAACTCTTCTCTAGACCTGACCGCGGCTTCTTCTACGTATAGCTGAATCGCATACTTCAAAGCGTCTTCACTCACCGGGACATAGGCAAGGTTCGACTGGAAGTAGCCCAACAACGAGGCGGCGCAGGCAAACCGCAACGCGCGGTCTTCGAGCCGTGCTGAGAACCGCAGGACGGCCTGAGGAATCTCCTCTAAAACAGCCTTTCGGGCTTTCATCAGCATCCGCTGGGCTTTAGGGGTGAGCAACACAGGCTTCGCTGGGAACCTGCCGCGGACGAGGGGGTGGCCGGTTTCCGCGGCGTACACGAGTGTCAAATGATCTCTGATCTGCTGCGCACCCTTTTCCACGTCGATCTCGCCGAAAGCGAGCCGTATCTGGCTCTCCGCAATCTCAACGTATCGCTGTTTCGTGAGCCGGTGCAGGCGGCAGAGCATGCGGTCTTCGATGGCGCTGAAGTTGGGGTCCTGAATCGTCACCTCGTAGCCTCTGCCTAAAGCCGCCACGTTGTAGTTCACGCTGAAGAAGCTGCTAAAGCGGTAGGGTCCCACGACTTCGCGGTGCATCTCATACATTATCTCGCCCCTCTCCATAGCCAGCTTCAAAGGCTCCACCATGCCTTTGTACTTGAACCAGTCGTTAAACTCGGGGACAATGAAGTTGAACACCTGGCCCGTGTAGGCCGTCCCTATGCGAATGAACCTAGCAGGAGTGATGCCCCCTGCGTAACGGTTACGCCCAGGAACGCCGTGAGGCGAAATCTTCGCGCCGAGCTTGCCTAAGATAATATCCCGCACCGAGAAACTTTTTCCGGTGCCAGGCTCGCCGAATAACGACAGGTTCCAGCCAGTCCGCATCCCGGTCCTGCCCTTGGCGTGAACGATGTCCACATCTGGCAACCCGTACTGCTGAGTGAGGCTCAACAGGCTGTCAAAGTAGAGCACGGGACCGAACAGATCCTTCAGATAGCCTGCAAGCTGCGCGATTGAGAAGGTCCTACCAAACTCGACAGTTTCATCGGACCTATGCTTCAGGAGGTCGCTCAGATAATCATCCAGCTCGCGACTCATCTTCTCAACCACACGTCTCTCCTCGTCTATAGGATCCGCCTTCGCTGGAGCTTCGACAAATGGGCCGACTTCGATTTTCACTTCTCGAGGAACTAGCCCTAGCTCCGCCCGAATCAGCGGTGCAGTCTCCTCCAGCACTGTCCACTCCTGCAGCTCCTTGCCCTTGTAAGAAGTCACAACGATCTTCAGCCTCTCCAAGTCTTCCAGAATAACGAGGGGATCAACACCGTCGGGGAGACCTTGTCTAATCTTCTTTAAGCTGCAGCCTTGGCCGGACTCGGCTAGACGCTTCAGGATGTCGACCGAGGTTTTTCCATATTTTCCCACCACTTGCTTGATTGCCGCCTGAATCTCCTTCCAAGAGCCGTCGAGGCGAAGTTCTCCGTTCTCAAAAGTGTAGTGTTGGCCTCTGAACACTTCCCATTCGCGGATAGCAGGTTTCCTGAAGGTTCCTTCGAGTTGGGCGTCGTTGATGTTTGAGGCGACCTCGAAGGCGGCTTTGTCGGCGTCCATGTCCCATTGGCTGGTCAGACTGTTGAAGTAGGGGTTGTCAAGGGACTTTCCCAGCGTGAACAGCCTGCTCTGTGTAAGAAGGCGTTTAAGTAGGAGCTTGCGTTCGACAACCTTGCTGTCAACCATTCAGGTTTCACGTGTCCGATGCAGGGTTTTTCATCATTCTCGACTGCAGGAGGCGGTTACTTTGCCGTGTAGAGGTTCAGTACAGCGTCTTTTTCTTCGAGCTTGATCCATGCCTCAGCCTCTATCTCTATCATCCCCTGTCTTAGTCTCTCCTTGAAGTCTGGAGAAGAGAGCAGATTGGTTGTCGCGCCCATGTGACTTGTGCTTCTCTGCAGTTCTGTGTTTCTGTTCACTGTCTCTTCGTAGCCGCGCAGTAGCTTTTCCAGAGCCTTCGACCGGGGCTTCAGAAGGTTGCCGATTTTGGACTGGAGGCTGTAGCCCTTCAGGGTTTTGCGGACTTTCATGACGAGTCCTTCATGCTTTCTCGCGGTGACAGGTGGGTGGACGCGGATTCTTCGTCCTTTCCCTGTATCATATTCTGCTAAGTAAAAGGCCACTTGAACCAGCGTGGGACCGTCAGCCTTCCATGGCATGATGGCTTCCCTAAGCATCGAAGCGCTTTCTCTCTGATGATCGATGAGCTTTTCGACTTTGTCGGAGATATCCATCGTTTCCTGTTGCAAGTCGGCTATCTCTTCTTCCTTCTTTGCAACCTCTGAATCGCGGAGGCTCTCCAAGTCTACGACTTTCTGCTCCTCAGCGTCTATGAGCCGCTGGCAGCTGTCGCGTACAGTTCGGGTGGTCTTTTCTGCTTCTTTGTTGGTGTGGTCGATGAAGTCGGAGAGGGCCTTGACTTTGGCCCTGACCGTGGTAATCTGGTTCTTAACCTCCTTCACTCGAGTGTCCCACCGAGCCTCCCCTACTTCGTCCTTCCTTCTCTTCCGCAGTTCCTTCCGCTTCTCGTATTCACTCTTGTCCTGTTCAAGCTTTTGCAGTTCTTGTTCCCACTTTTTCTTCTCTTCCTGTTTCCCTTCTGTTTCTACCTGACATGCTTCAGCTATCTTCGCCAACTTCTCATCCCGTTCTTTCTCCAGTTCTTCCACTCGATTCTTCACCTCGGTCTTTACCTCCAAGATCTTCCCGTTGTGCCTCTCTTGTATCTGCCCTTTTTCCTGACTGAGCTTCTCGACATGCATCTTGGTTTCTTCGTCTAGGGCGTCGAGTGCGTACTGCAGCCCTTTCACTTCCGATTGGAGCGTTTGGTGATGCTCGGCAACCTTCGTGACAATCTCCATCGCGTTTTCTCTGCTTATTTTGGGCGGTATCACGGAAGCAGGCCGATACGTCTCCACCTTGCCCTCCTGGAGCATCGCGTGAACGTCAGATAGGAGTTCCCCATCGGTAACCAGTCCCTCAACCACGATCTCTGTCGTAGAAACGAAGTCGGAAAAGGTATTGCTGTGGCTTCTTAAGGCGCTGCGGTACAGCTCCTGCACCTTGCCGCTTCTCTTCAGATGTTCGACAAAGGCTTCAGCGTCTGGCGGTTTGGAATACACCATGTTGTGTGAAACAGTTCCGGTTCCATCTATCAGTAGACAGCCATCTTCCCACGGGACTACCCAGAGAGGGAAGCAAAGCTTTGACAGGATAGTGAGGGTCTCTGCGGCTCCTCTAAGGAGTCCCCCTTTCTTTTTCCGCTCTGCCTCAGCTAAACAGAGAAGCGCCGCGACCTCCATATCGCCAGAAAACCGTTTGCCCCTGCCACTCTCTTCCGTGGCGAAGGGTAAGACTATCTCCGAGCCAGACATGGCAACCCCTTCGACTATATCTACAAAGCTTAACTTATAACTTGCCGCGGTGCCCTGCCGCTATACCAGGAAAGACATTGCGTTCTTCACTTTGCTTTTGTCCAGCTTCTCATACGCCTCAATGCTGCCGACGTCGTACCAGAAGGCGTTGGACAGAAACCCGTAAACTGGCTTGCCCAAGCGTATAAGCTGGGGGATCATGTCTCCCATCAGGTCGAGCGTTTTCTTCTTCTCAACCAGCTTCTTCATGTTCTTCACAGCGGTGCCTTCGAACGCTAGAAGCCCTATGCTGACCGGCTTCTCCACTCTGGGCTTTTCGACGAAGCCCTTGATCCTTCCACCGGCTGCGAGGTCCGCTACGCCCACTCGGACTTCAAACCCTGATGCAAGGGCAACCGTCGCCTCGGCTTCCTTGTCTTTGTGGAATCCTACCAGGTCTTTGAGGTTCATGTTCGTGAGAATGTCCCCATAGTAAACGAGAATAGTGTCCTCTTCGCTGAAGGCTCCCTGAGCGTAGGCGTTGTAAACCGAGCCGCCAGTTCCACCCAGCTGCTGGCTATCCGGAATATAGCTTACCTTGACGCCAAACCTTGAGCCGTCCTCGAAGTAGTTCTGAATCTGCTCGGTCTTGAAGTTGACCAGAAAGGTGAGGTCGGTTAAGCCGTGAAACTTGAAGAGGCGGACGATGTACTCGAGCAGGGGCTTCTGAGAATACCCTACCGGAATCATCGTCTTCTGCAGGTAATAAGTGATCGGTCTAAGCCGAGTTCCTTCTCCTCCGCACAGTACTACGGCTTTAACATCGCCCATAGCATATCACAGTCCCACTTTTATAATAGAAAGAGAGAAAAGCGTTTGCCTTGCCTGGGCTTAGTCTTCTTTGGGTTTCTTCTCTTCGGCTTCGAGTTCTTCTATCGGTTTCGGCGGAGGTGTCGTCGCCATAGTCCAGCCTATCCACGCTCCGATTCCCAGGATGAGGATGAAGGCGAGGTATACTGGTATTGCGATAAGCCAAAAGGACAGCGACCAGCCTGAGCTTCCTAGCGGTTCTCCAAACCAGAAAAGCCCCAAGGTATAGCCGATGGCGATGATGATGCAGACTAGGAAGATTACGCCGCCGATTCCCTGATCTTTGCTAACCATGTTATCACCACTTTGTAGCCTTTTCTATGAAAGTTGTTGTTATAAGCTTTGTCATCAGCTCAGGAGGTTCCTGCCGCCCAGCTGGCGACGTATTTCTTCTGCTCCTCCGTCGGCTCATCTATTCCCACGTGCATGGCTTTCAGTTTGAGGCTGGCGACGAACGCATCGATCTCCTTCGGAACGCTGTAGACCGTGGGCTCCAGCTTCGGTTTCTTGACCAGATGCTCTATGCATAGGGCTTGGTTTGCGAAAGACATGTCCATGACTTCCGAGGGGTGTCCCTCTGCCGAAGCTAGGTTGATCAATCGTCCCTCGCCGAGCAAGTACAGCCTTCTACCGTCTTTGAGTCGGTATTCCTCCAGGTTAAGTCGAATTCTGCGCTTTGAAACCTTCATGCTTTCAAGCCGTGGAATATCTATCTCCACGTTGAAGTGTCCGCTGTTGGCTAAGATCGTGCCATCCTTCATCTTCTCCATGTGTTCTCCACGGATGACGCCGATGTTGCCAGTGACTGTGACGAAGATGTCGCCTACTTCCGCGGCTTTGTCCATGGGCATGACTCTGAAGCCTTCCATGACGGCTTCCAACGCTCGAGTCGGGTTGGTCTCTGTGACAATTACGTTGGCACCCATACCCCGTGCCCTCAACGCCAACCCGCGTCCGCACCATCCGTACCCTGCCACGACGAAGTTCTTGCCCGCGAGAAGTATGTTTGTGGCTCGCAAGACGCCGTCTATGGTGCTCTGCCCGGTTCCATAGCGGTTGTCGAAGAGATATTTAGTGTACGCATCGTTCACCGCGATGATCGGGTACTTCAGTTGTCCCGCCTGCGCCATCGCACGGAGCCGTACTACGCCGGTGGTGGTCTCTTCGGTGCCGCCCTTGACGCCTTCGATGACGTCGGACCTCTTCGCGTGGGCGGTAGTCACCAAGTCCGCGCCGTCGTCGACAGTCACGTGGGGCTTATGGTCCAAGACTCGCTCGACACACCAGTAGTACTCATCGTTAGTCTGCTCTCTCCAAGCATAAACGTGGACGCCCTTCTCTGCGAGTGACGCGGCAACGTCATCTTGCGTGGACAGCGGATTCGAGCCGCAAAGCGCCACGTCAGCGCCGCCCGCCGCAAGCATGTCTATGAGCACAGCTGTCTCCTTGGTCACGTGGAGGCAAGCGCCTACCATCACTCCGGCGAGGGGCTTCTCCTTCGCGAACCGCTGCCTAACCTGGTTTAGCACGGGCATGTGCATCGAAGCCCACTCTGTCATGAGAGCGCCGCTGGGCGCGAGACTCAGGTCTTTGACCTTGGATTGCGTCATTTCATTCACTCCTTGTAGCCCCTTTATCTGGGCAAGATACCTTAAAGGCTTTGCAGATTCGTTTCTCAATCATCGCTTCTGTATTGGTCACTTGTTCTTCTCATTATCTGCGAGTAAAGCGTTATTAGAAGCTGGCTCTGCGTAGCAGTCTGAGCTAGCGTGAAGTTTAGCCGCCTAGAACGTGTCATCCTCTACATACCGTTACTGGGTGTCTTCGACGTTTTGTCCACGTTCTTCGCCGCGTGGCGAGGCTACCCTGTGCATCTCTACGAGGTTGGGCTCTTTGCTTCCTACTTCGCTCAGCGAGGGCTGCTCCCCTTCTACGTTCTCATCTATCTCGGCATCTTATCGGGGATGACTGCCTTCTTCATCTTTCTCAAACGCGACGTGATCAAGGGCTTGTTTCTTGACGGATTGATGCTTCTGCTCCTCTTCGTCACCGTCGGTCTCATCGAGTCCGTCTTGGCAAGCGTCATCGTCTCCAACGTCATGCTGGCTCTGGGCAACCTCATGCCGCCGCTTCTGCGGGGGCTCATTTACTTAAGTGTCTTCGTGGCCATATTGAGCTACAGTTGGGACGAGTTACGAGACCTGTTGGGATTTGGTGCATATGAAGAAGAATGAACGGAGACAAGGGATGGTTATGATTCCAAGCGCCACCTTGAAGGCCTATCTCTCCTCCGTATTCGGTGAGGAGGTCGACGTAGCCTACATGTGCGAGCTGGGCGACGAGCAGAGGGAGAAGCCTAAACGAACTGATCTGAAGGGCTTCGGGTACGGAGCCCCTTACCTCATCGTCCTCACCGTCGGTGGCGACCAGAAGAAAGTCGTTCTCGAGACGATGCGCACCGGCGGCGGCTTCGGCCACGACTATTTCAGCGACCGGGCCGGGGTGCTTCTGTGGCAGCATTCCGCCTTCAACCAGCTGCCTCGACACGTACGGTCCGTGGACGTGGGTGCCTTTACGCGTACGCAGGGGCTCAAATCTGTCGGAGACTGTGAAGAATTCTTCATCGTCACCGAGTTCGTGGACGGTCAGCCGTATCACAGAGACTTGGATAGGCTTCAGACGACCCAGCAGGCGTCGCCCTTGGACTTGGCACGGTGCAAAGCCCTCTCCGACTACCTTGTCGAGATACACAGGGTCAAGAACCGCAACGCGGAGCTCTATGTTCGAAGAATTCGAGACCTCGTGGGGCACGGTGAGTGCATCATGGGCTTGCTGGACAGCTATCCCGCCGACGTGGAGTACATCGACAAGGGCGGCTTGGAGGCGATTGAAAAACGCTGCGTCGAGTGGCGGTGGAAGCTTAAGGCCTACGTCCATCGACTGGCGCTGGTACACGGGGATTTTCATCCGTGGAACATCCTCTTCCGCACCGGCGCCGACTTCACGGTTCTCGACCGCAGCCGGGGCGAATGGGGCGAACCCGCGGACGACGTCAGCTCCTTGACCGTGAACTACCTTTTCTACAGCCTGCAATCCCGTGGACGCCTAGACAGGGCCTTCGAGTCCTTGTTCACGCTGTTCTGGAAGAACTACCTGGACCAGACCGGCGATGAGGAACTGCTACGGGTGATCCAGCCGTTCTACGCGTGGCGGGGCTTGGTAGTCGCCTCACCCGTGTGGTATCCACGCCTGCCCAAGCCGGTGCGAGCGCAGCTGTTCACCTTTGTCCGCAACGTGCTGGACGCCGAGGAGCTTGATCTCCGGAGAATCAACAGCTACTTCGAACCCTGACTCCTATGAATGTTCCATAGAGGATTCTTACTATCCTCTTTATCTGCAGCGAATCTACGTCTTTACTTGTGGGGGTGCAAGTCCTAGACTTTCTGCTTACTCTTTTTCTCCTTCTCTTCAGCAGATGAGGATGAAAAAGAGACTTGCACCCTGTCTAGGCTCGCTCACGGGGAGCCTAGGGCCTGGTCCTAAGCCTTTATCAGCCGTGAACACTATTCTTCTGTCTGTCTATCGCTGAGGGACGGGGTCCTCATTCCAACCCAGGGGTGGTGCGTCTGGATTACCGGGCTACCGGGAAGTGGCAAGTCCACCGTAGCTGAGTTGCTGGGCGAGAAGCTACGGGCTTTGCACGTCCCCGTGCAGGTCATCTCCGTGGACATGTTGCGGCAATACGCGACACCTCAGCCCTCATATTCCGAAGACGAGCGAGAGATTGTCTACGGAGCGCTTGTCTTCGCCGCGAAGATTCTGACCGACAACAACGTCAACGTCATAATCGACGCCACCGGAAATCGCCGACGATACCGCGCCTTGGCTAGGAAGACGATCCCACGGTTCATGGAGGCCTATCTTGAATGCCCGCTTGAGGTCTGCATCCAACGAGAGACCGGCCGCCGAGACACGCATTTGGCTCCGGCGGAGATCTACAGACGCGGAAGGGCAGGCCAGACGTCGACGGTGCCCGGTGTCGGGGTTCCGTATGAAGAGCCGCGTAGCCCAGAAGTCCGAGTTGACTCTTCTCAGGTTTCGGCAGAGCAAGGCACCCGGCAAGTGCTGGCAGCACTCAAGAAACGCTTCTTTTAATCATGGTTAGTAGGATGGGAATTCGAGCCCTTCACCGTGGAGATATCTACTCGCAGAACCCGCCTTTTTCAAGAGCGCGCGCATCGTTCTGAGAATCCCTTTTATAATGTGTTCCGTCACTCTATCTGCCATGCAAATATCGCATCTGGCCACTGCTGTACCTGAAAACCGGTATTCAACTGAAGATCTAATCAAGACTTTTCCATGCCCCATTCCCGACGACGTCAAACAAAACCTCCGTAACCTCGGCGTCTCGAATCGGCACCTCATCACCCATGCCCATTCGCCCTCGAAGTCAGAGACCGTTATGAACGAATCTGAACTGGTCAATCTCTGTGTCGAAGCGTGTGAAGACGCTGTCGAAAACGCTGGTCTCTCCGTAAAGGACATAGGCTACTTTATCGCGTCTTACGATGTGAACCCGTTTCTCTGCCCCGGACTCAGTCAACTCCTGATCGGAACACTCGGGTTTGACCCCTACGTGAAATACGCTAACGTTCAAGGAATGGCCTGCGCAGCGTTCACGAAAGCCTTAGAGCTGGCGGACAACCACCTCGCGGCGCATCCTGACGATTCCGTTTTGCTGTGCATTTCCGGAGTGAACTCGTACTGGTTCTACAATCAGGTTCAAGGCCTAACCAGCGTCGCTGGAGTTCGACAGATCAACGAGATAGCGAACCACGCCAGGAGACGAATGGGGCTGCGAAAGTGGGTCGCCACCATGGAGTATTTCCTCTTCGGCGACGGCGCCGCCGCCGCGGTCGTGACGAACAAGGGAGCCGGCTTAGCGGTCAGGAAGATTGTGGACGTCACGAACCTTCGAACGAACGACTACTTAGCCGGCTACGCTCGGCTGTCAACCCTACGCGAACCGTTCAAGTTCGGCTTCGATTCACACCTGGACAAAGGAATTCCCGACCTAGGTGTCAAATACACGGACGCGGCTCTGAAGCAACTGCTTGGAAAAACCCTTGCCGAGATCCCACGAGTTGCAAAGTGGGCCGTGCACACGGGCAGCGAAAAAATGCTTAACGCCTTGGCCGCGCACCATCGGGTTCGCCGTGAGCAGATTCGGGAATCGTATGACGTTCTCAGGGAGTACGGCAACTTGGCCGGAGCGAGTCTACCTTTCATCCTCAACCGCATAGTCTCAGAGAACAGAAATCTGGAGGACACCGTCATTCTGATGCTTGGGTATGGGTGGGGGTTCTCGGCGTCCGCCGCGATGCTCGAATACCCGAAGTCACCTGAGTAACCACTGTTGCGGTATAGCCTTGATTCGCACGTGCTGAGGTTGAGGGGTTGAGTGAGTGGGCGTAGGCGCGAGCGTTGCGTCTTTGGCAACCGCGCTTGGGTCGGCGCCAACGTCCGGTGGACGGCCCGCGTAAGAACTCTAAACCGCTGCGCGCGTGCATTTTCAGAGGCCAAGAGAGCAGGACTGCAAGGTTGAAACTTGGATACATGGGTGACTACAAGCTCTAGCGCCGGACCATGAGCTTTCGTTGAATTTGATCTAGCGCACGCTAACAGAGAGCATTGTCTAGAGTTCCTCGTTACGCTCAAGGTCTTCCTCGGTGCACAGGGACGCCCTTTCGTTGCGTGAGTCGTCCTAAACGAAAACTTGCGCGAGAATATGCACATCGAAAAGGAGAAGGAATAGAACCATTGCAGTCATATTGATCATTACCTGGCGGACAAGGCGTTGTCTGCTGTCCGGAACAGCATAGAAGCCGGTGGCGGCACCAGCTAGAGGCAAGACTGAGAGAACCGTCAAGGGTGCTGCATCCAATTTACCCATGAGAATCCCCGAAAAGTGAATAGTTGCGAGCGATAGGGTACCCGCCAAAGCAGAAGCAAACGAGATTCCGAACCCCTTTCTGACACCCCATTTCACGAGTGCGTTTATCTTTTCTCCCGCTCTGTCAGCGTCAATATCTGGCATTTCAACCGTCAATATGAACAAGAGCCCATAGCAGCTCAAAGGAAAAACAAAAATCGCAAAAAACAAATCGATAGAGCCGAAAGCGGTGAAATATCCCATTCCTGGCATCATCAGACCCACGGCAAGCACTGTTGAGACCTCGCCTAGCTTCCTATAAGCGAGTTTCAACGGTGGGGCAGTGTAGGACCATCCAAGAAGGCCTCCGCATATTGCGAAGACGAGAAAGTAGAATGAATAGGCAAAGATGAAAGTAAATAAAGCGGCAGCCATTGCCGAGACAACAATAAGAATAATCGCAGATCTAAGTGCGAGCATTTCAAGTTGAGGATATTCCACCAGGACTTTGCTTCCTCCTGAGAATGTTGTGCGAACAGAATTTGCGTCAGCTTTCCTGTCAAAGTAGTCGTTGCTGAAAGAAACAGATAGATGGGCACACCCGAAGATGACGTAGCCGAGAGCAAACTTGATTATGTCAAAAGATGCGCCGTTGGTGAGGGCCAACAAATAGCCCATCAGGTAAATCATGAACCCGAAAACGAGGAAGTGAAGTCTCGCGAGGCGTAGCATCAGTCTCAGCGTTTCCAAAATTCACCCGTCATCCTTCATTGACTGTTCGGCATTAGCCCTAATAATGATTTGCCGAGTTTGCAGCTTCACGTTGTTGGCCCGCGCTTACTGCTACGATTTACTAAGTATGCAAACCCTCTAACCGGAAGGCAACTGCAACAATCAAGACAGACAAGGCGACCGCTCCATGGAAGAGGTGTCCAGAAAAAAGGCGAGTCAACCCTATGGCGCCAAAAAGAAGACTGCCATAGTACTTGTCTATCGGATCGTAGAGTTGCTTGAGGAAGAACCTTGTCAGAAGGAAAGGCAGGAAGACGAAACTGATCAGTACCAGGATCAAACCCGAGTAGAAACCGTGTTCTATGAAAACAGAAAACATCCTGAGATGAAGACGTAATCAACGATAGCGCGCGGCGTGCGCGCCACCGAAAACCATCCAAAATGACCGGGGTTTGCTCCAGTGGACTGGGGGGACTCGAACCTCCGCACCAGTGGCGATATCGCCCGCAACTCCTCCTTTTTTTCCCCGGCGCGTGCCCATTGGGAAAAACACATAAACCTACTACAAGCGAAGTGTTCTGTGTATTGGTCTTGAAGAACGTGGAGCACAAAATCAGCAGGGACGCGTTGGTTCAAGATATTCGGGAATTATCGAGCCTTTTGGAGAACGCGCATCCTGATCCATACGTTAATGGAGGAGGTAAAATAGCATACAATCGCAGACTTCAGAAGCTTATCAGAGATATTCCCTCTGATGGAATGGCTAAACAGGAGTTCTTCTTCTACCTGCAGCCGTTCTTGGCAATGATCGGAGATGGCCACACTGGAGTGATTGCCGACAAGTCATCCCGTGATAGCCAAAACCCTGGAGGATTACCGTTCTTCTTCGAACCCATAACTGACGGGCGCCTCTACGTGAAGGCTGTGACAAGCCAGGAATACTCCCATTTGATCGGGTGTATTCTGGGATCCGTTGAAGGGGTTGCCTTCGAGGAGCTTGTACGGCGCCAGAGGGAACTGGGTGGATCCGAAAATGAGTATCACCTATTGGGACTCCTAGGGAAAGATGGCTCCCTCTTCTATAAGCACTATTTGAAACAGCTCGTTCCAGAATGGAAAAATGACCAGAGAATCAGCGCAGTTTTGCGGCATCCGAGTGGAAAGGAAGAAACTTATGCCTTCCCTCCATCAGCGAATGTGACTTACCCGCTATTTGAACGAAACACTCGATTCGATCTGCCCAAAACTCGAAATCCGTTTTTCAGTTTCCACTTCATTGGTCC
>CAYNAW010000030.1:0-17654 GCA_964395545.1 uncultured Candidatus Bathyarchaeia archaeon
GGGTTCATTTTTGCCGTGATGTCAGTTTGTTATTTCGTAGACGTAAGGTGGGTTTGCAGTTCTGGTTTCGAGTGTTGTGTTTAGGAGGGTTTCGAGGTAGCCGCGTTGTACTTCGGGGTTGTTGATGTAGGGGGCTTTGATGATGAGGTACTTGTCCTTTTGAACGAAGTCGCCGAGGCCTTGGATGCGTAGGCGTTTGAAGACTTCTGGCCATTTTTGTCTGTCGGTGGGGTTGAGGTTCAGGGTGGCTTCCATGGCTATGCGGGCGGCTTCGCCTGCTTTTCTGCCTGCTTCGTGATGTTGGTCATGTGGGATGTGTTGTAGGAGGGTGTTGATGAGCTCGATGTGGATGAAGGCGACGCGGCTGATGCCTGCGTAGTATTCGCCAGGGTATTTCCAGTCGTAGATCATCATGCTTCTGTAGACGTCGAGCATTTTAGAGACCAGTGGTTTTATGCCTGCTTCTTTGCCGTCTTGGATGAGTTGGTCTATGTATCTGCGTTCTTCTTCTTCGAGAATGATGGTGGTGCGGTGTACTTGTTCCTTCTTGTTTTTCGGTGACGGCGGTGCGGCTTCGGACGGCTGCATATCTGGTATATTTTGTGGCATACTTTATATGCTTTATTGCTTGGTGTGCTGTAACATGCCTTGGCTACGCGTGCATTCTTGTGCGGGGACTGGACTGGTTACTATATGCTGCAGAAAGGAAATCAACTCGTTGAGGCCCTCTGTGCATCGGGACTTCTGAGTTTTCCAATCCCCTTCACCTTCTACACAGTGAGAATCAAAGTGCTTCACACGCCGCAGAATCGTCTAATCTTCTCATATGCCTCTTTGGGATATGTGGTGGTTTCTACGAGTTTTTCGAAGGGACATCTATCGGCTTTTCGACGATCGAGGATTGTGGGGACAAGGTGCGAGTATTCGCAGCGGATGCCACTTGCCTCAAGTACCTCTAGGCCACTGCGGCTCATCGTGACTGCAAACACCGCCTTAGCCTTTGCGTAGGCGCAAAGCAGCGCTGCGGCTTTGCCGACTGTTTTGTCTGCGACCGAGGCACCGTGAAGCTTGCCGTTCAGATTCTCAATAGCCTGCAAGAAACCACGTAGCCCTTCTATGTTCGTCTCGAAAATGACCTGAGAATCTTTAATGAACACTAGGCTTAGTTTCTTCTCCTGAAGCCGCTGCTTCGCAACTTTCAAGTCGCCCATCTTTAACCGTCTACGCAAAAGCCGCCTACTTTCTTAAGCGTTGCTGTCTCACAGTGAAAAGCTCGCATTCGGGCAGAACAGCAATCTTCCGAGCCAACGCGCAGACGTTCTCGTCAGTTATGCCTCCTTGAGATAGCTGTACTTTTAGCTTCTCGCAAACCGAGTCTTTCAGGGTGACGATAGTTTTTTCGCCACTTCTTCTGAATTCGGCTTGAATCTTATCCGAATCCTTTACCGTAAGTTTTTGGTTACCAACAGTGCACCTCGTTACGACTTGAAGCCCGTCTATGACGCAGGAGAAGGGAACGCGGAGGGGCTGCAAGGCTACTACTGATAGATGTCCGTCTTGTGGCTGCGCGTCTAGCTTCTCCAGCCCGACTAGCCCCATCCTGACACCGATTACGAGAAAAGGACCTAAGTGACCGTGGAACTCGACTGCTTGTCCGACATTTTCTTCTGTCAGCATCAGGAACTTCTCACCGCATGCCCAGCATGTTGATAACGTCGACTCGGAAGAGTATGATATGCGCTATGAACAAGCTTACCAAGTCTTCCACGAGGAGCTTGGGAAGAATCGTGTACAAAACCATGGGTACGGGCATAGACATGAGATAGACGTCTGAGACAAAAGTGTAGGGAAACTGGACCGCTATCGCGCCTAAAACGGACAGAAGTTGGGGCACTATAGGCGGCTTAACCCCCTTCAGCCTCCAGTAGAACAACCCTGTGAAAAAGCCGAGGATAGCGTTGCCTGGAAGAATGTAGGGGTTCGGTATCTGAAGCGTAAAGGCCATGACGGAAGCACCTGTAAAACCGACTATCCCGCCAGCCACTGCGCCCAACGCCAGACCCGAGAAGATCATGGGCAGCTGCATGAAGTGAACCTTCGTCGTCCCGAGCGGAATAGAGAAGTAGCCGAGAACGTTGGCTAATGCGCTCATGACTACAATGAAGGCTACTCGTTTAGTCGTCGAGGTTTTCTGTGTCACGTGGTAACACCTTTCCGCATAGAATTATTACTACCGGATTTTATGCCTTTCGGACACACTTAACGTCTCCCTTTCCGCTCTCACACCGATAGGGAAAACATCCTCTCCAGAGACTCGCTCGCCTTACTCGCAACGTTTGCTGGCACAGTCACATGGTGCTGCTCATCTCTCAGCGAGCGGTAAAGTCTCTCCAACGTCGTCAACTTCATCGCGTTACACGTCGCCCCTCCGTAGGCTGGAAAGAATGTTTTGTCGGGGTTCTCGTTCCTTAGCTTGTGGAGAATTCCAACTTCCGTGCCGATGATGAACTTCTCTGCAGGAGAAGCCTTTACGTACCTGCAAATCTGCGAAGTGCTGCCGATAAAGTCAGCCGATTCCCTAACCTCTCTCGAGCATTCAGGATGCACCGCCACCATCGAGTCAGGATGCATCTGCTTCTGCTTCAGAATATCCTCCTTCATGAACAGCACGTGAGTGGGACAGAACCCTTGAGGAGGAATCGGAATCACCGTTTTCCCAGTCTTCTCCTGCACGTACTCAGCCAAGTTCCTGTCAGGCCCGAAAAGCACAGTTTCCTCGTCGAGGGTGCCAATGACCTTGACAGCGTTGGCCGAAGTGCAACACACGTCACACTCTGCCTTAGCTTCAGCCAACGTGTTCACGTAGAGCACCACGGGTACGCCTCGGTACTTCCTCTTCCAAACACGTAGCTGCTCAGCGGGAAGCATCTGAACCATAGCACACCGCGCGCCCAGACAGGGCAGCAGCACTTTCTTCTCTGGGTTGAGGATGGCAGCCGACTCAGCCATAAAATCCACGGCAGCAAACACGATGATCCTGGCATTCTGCTCCTCTTTCGCCCTGAGGCTGAGCTCGATGCTGTCACCCACGTAGTCGGCAATGTCTTGGACTTCGGGGCGTTGATAATTATGCGCCAAGATGACTGCCTTTTTTTCCCGCTTAAGCTTTAGGATATCGTCAGCACGTGTCATGTTCTCTCTTCCAAAGAGGCAAGGAAGTAAACAAGGTGGAAGATATATTCTTAACGTATTCACCACACGAAGACGTGGTTGACGATGCTCGTGCAGAAGACTCTGTGTCACAGTGTCTGCGATAATCCTGGACGTTGACCAATCACTTCTTCTGGCCCACCTGCTTCATCAGGTTCCACAAGCGATCACCAATATAATGCACGTTCCTCAAGACCTTCCCACGCTCAAGCTTCCCCGCCTCCGCAGAGTCATAAAGCGCTACGCCCACTGCGAGGGGCTTTTGATGGCGTTCGTCAGAGACCACCACAAAATCATCCTTCTTGAAGTCACCTTCGAACCCCACTATCCCAGGCGCCATCACATCTGCACCGTTACAAACATACGGCACTGCCCCCATGTTCACCGTTGCCTTAGGCATGCAGGATAGGAGTTTACTCGACGTGAGCGTCGGAAAGAGCAGGTCACGCGTTCTCGCAAGAATGGGCTCCCCACTCACGAAGAATATTTCCGCATCGTCCACCACCGCAATTTCGACAGGCGACTCCAGATAAGCCGCCAGCCCATCAGCTCCACTTACCTTCTTCGAGAATTCTGAGTGCAACTTCCTCGCCTCTTTCTTCTTGAGAAAACGTCGCTCCACCTTCGACAACTACCCCACCACATTCACTAACCATTAAGGATGTTTGCTACTCGCTTCTTTTCAACCTATCTCTCAACAGAACCGAATTATTGAGAACGCCTTTCACTTACAGATAATGGAGGCATAGAAAAGAGTTCCAGAATCCTTAAATGCATTACCAATCAAGTATATTCTTGCCGAGGGAGAAGGAGACCTTGAGGCTCAGTTCAGCGGAGCTAGCTATAGTAGGTGCTATAGTAGTCGTTTCTGTGTTTTTGCCACTAATTGCTTCCACAAGAGCTGAAGAAACGCTAGCAGAACCCTCGTTGGTGACAATCCTCAGTACGCTTGGCTACAACAACATCGCTCTGTCAACGGCTCAGACTTTTCCCGCTGGCACGTATGAAGCTAGGCTATTAGCTGAGTACGCGGCGTATCATGAGACCAACGAGTTCAGCTATTACCCCGTAAGCACAAGCAATTTTACCCTCTTATACTCCGGACCCGAAGGTAACTACGGATACGTCACTCCACCCGTGATCAAGACTTTCTCATCCGACACAACCTTCGGCTGCTCCATGTACGTTGCCGCTGAGAACCACAGGTACTATACCCAGACTTCGAGAAACCCAGACGGTCGACAGCACGCCAAAGTTTATCGGAATCTTGACGTTCCAGGAATGTATTTCATCGGGTTCGAGAACATCTATGGCTCCCCAGCCGACAGAGACTTCCAAGACATGGTCGTCTCCATCGCGCCCCTACAGCATTACCTCACAGTTCAAACGCAACCGCTCGGAATCACGACAATCGCCGGCGAAGGCTGGTATTCCAACGGAACAAACGTTTTGCTAACTGCCCCAGACACAGTAGCAGTTTCAACAGGCATCCGCTACAAGTTCAGCTACTGGACTATCGACGGCACTCCTCAAGGAGCAGACATCAATCCAATAACCGTGCACATGAATTGCAATCACACCACAGCAGCCTACTACACACTTCAATACTACCTCACCGTCACCACACCATACGCCACACCGGGTGGCCAAGGTTGGTATAACAATGGCTTAACCGCTTATGCAACATTGAACACGGATACAGTAGACTGCGGAAACGGAACACGTAGGCTATTCACATCATGGGGCTGCGACGCTTCTGGGACCAGTTATGCTCAAAGTGACCCCATTCTCATGAATGCACCCAGGACTGCAATAGCAGACTGGAAAACACAGTACTACCTCACCGTCATCTCTCCTTACGGGGTTCCCAGTGGTCAAGGGTGGTATGACCCAGACAGTACCGTCTATGCCGCTCTAAACACGGATATTGTTGACCACGGTAATGGCACCCGAAGAGTTTTCACTTCTTGGAGCGGAGATGCTGCTGGGACTAGTCACGCTCAGAGCGATCCTGTCCTCATGAGCGGGCCTAAAACAGCAATAGCTCTCTGGAAAACTCAGTACCGTTTGACGATGAGCACAAATTTCGGAACCGTTAGCCCAGGTGACGGCTGGCATGATGCGGGCTCCACTCTCTCGATAAGTGCCACATCGCCATCGACTGTACCCGGAGAGCGTTATGTCTGGAACGGCTGGACCGGCACTGGAAGCGGTTCCTACACCGGCGGGGACAACCCTGTCTCAATAACCATGAACGCTCCGATAAACGAAGCGGCGTCTTGGACGCACCAATACAGACTGACCATGGCAGCAAACTATGGTACAACAACCCCTTCCGTCGGCGAGCACTGGTACAATGCAGGCGCGGCAGTTGAAATCAACGCAACGGCTCCAGACCCGCCTATTGATGAACGCTACGTATGGGAAGGGTGGATTGGAACAGGAACAGGCAGCTACACAGGACCGAATAACCCAGGCACCATAACAATGAACGCGCCAATCACAGAAACAGCCACATGGACACACCAATTCCTCTATTACCTAACAGTGGTCTCTCCAGTCGACTCACCCACGCCAACCTCGGGTTGGTTTGATGCCGGAACAAACATCACAGCCTCAGTAATCTCGCCCTGGGAAGAGTCAGCAGGCACACGATATGTGTGCACTGGCTGGACAGGTACAGGGAGTGTCCCACCCATCGGTTCAGGCACCTCTGTAACCTTCACGATCAACGAGCCATCTAGTATAACATGGAACTGGAAGATGCAGTATTACTTGGACCTGGCAACAAACCCAAGCGGTGTTACTTCCCCCTCAGGGGCTGGCTGGTACGACGCCGACACATGTGCGTTGATTTCTACCGCCGACACTATAGACATCGTGTCCGGCTCATCTCGCTACAAGTTTGACGGCTGGACGACCGCCGACATGCCCGAGATAGCTGATCCTTCTTCTCCCTCGACAACTGTCCTTGTAGATAAACCCAAGACTGTGACAGCGAACTACAATACCCAATACTACCTAACAATAACACACACTTCTGGCGGAGTCACAGACCCACCTAGCGGCGGATGGTATGAGGCTGGAACCTCCGCCCTCGTAACAGCCATTCCTGACCCAGACTACGTTTTGAACCGCTGGGACCTCGACGGGTCGCCCGTAGGCTCCACTAACCCCTACAACGTGCTCATGAATGCCGCCCACACCCTCCACGCAGTGTTTGAATACTCACCACCTCCAACGTACTACCTGACCGTGAAAACCGACCCCCTCAGCATCACGTCAATCCCAGGTCAAGGCTGGTACGATGAAGGTGAAGACGTAAGCCTCACGGCTCCCAACTACGTGGAGGCCTCACTAGGCACCCGCTACAGATTCGCCTACTGGGACATAGACGGAGTCCCACAAGGTACAGGCATCAACCCCATCACAGTCGACATGAATACCAATCACACCGCAACAGCTCACTACGTCCTTCAATACTATCTCACGGTTACTTCTCTTTACGACACACCCATGCCGACAAGCGGCTGGTTTGACGCAGGCTCTAGCATCACCGCCTCGGTTACATCTCCTTGGGCTGGACCGACTGGTGTGCGGTACATATGCACTGGCTGGACGGGAACCGGCAGTGTTCTTGCCTCGGGAACTGCGCCTTCCGTAACCTTCACGATAAACATGCCTTCCAGCCTTACATGGACTTGGAAGACCCAATACTACCTGACCGTTGGAACGAATCCTCCAGGTCTCGTGGTCATCGCGGGTGAGGGCTGGTATGACGCCTCTGCGAGCGTGCCTCTTGCGGCACCTGATGTTGAAGGCTACGAGTTCCGATATTGGGACGTCAACGGCGTCCTGCAAGGCATCGGCGCCCAGACAATTGTTGTGGTTATGAACGCTCCCCGTACCGCAACCGCTAGGTACTCGACTGTGACAGTGGGAGGTTCCACGATGGCCATAGATCTGTCCCTACGAGAAGTCTGGCTGGGCGTCAACTCGATCGTTGCTGTCGCGTTCTTCGTCACGGCGTTGTATGCCCGAAAGATGCGAAAGCGGAGTTAGAGCCCTGTTCAGATGATTCAGTAAGCGTCTTCATCAGGTGCTAGGATGACATTATCTTCAGTTCTACGAATTGTTTGCTGGTTTTTCTACTATAGACGACAGTTCCAGAACGCTTAATTAAGCCGGTCCAAGGTTTTATTGTTGATGGAGAAGGAGTAGCATTGCGACTTCGTTCAATCCACCTGATACGGTTGGGTATTATAGTGCTTATTCTTATCATAATTCTCTCCATCAATCTGAGCTCCGTGATACACGCTGAACCATCCCCAATACTAGAAGTATCTCTTCCCGACGGAGGTTACGTGGGTTCCAATTCCGACTCATGGCTAGATGAAGGTTGGCTCCGAAGCCTGACCGGAACTTCTCAGACCTTCGCTGTACGTGTTAACAATACGAGTGCCGAGAAGAGATCGTACAACACCCACGTTATTATTGCATTGAACGAGGCAGGCTACCACAACCTTCAAAGCCTAGTGGTCAACGGCATCTCCGTGCCCCAATCAGCGTTCAAGTACGGAACACCCCGCCCATTCAATCTCTGGGATTGGCCTTCTGACGATGTTTTTCCCACATGGTATGACGATACCAGCGTGAACGTGGGAACAATTTCCTACAATGGCTACAAAACCATTGTCATCTCTGTGGCCTTTTCGAGTGTAACCGGCATTCGGATGCACTTTGACGCCTATGGAAGTACGGTGCTAGGTGGTCCATCGTCTCTGGGTCACATAGCCCACAACCGACTCTCAGAAGATTCAACGGTCTTGTTCAACGTGGAGTCCTCGTCAAACGGTTGGTGCACCCGCTATCTCACAGTGAAGACCAACCCGGAAGGTATCACCATAATCCCCGGCGAAGGCTGGTATGAAAAAGGTGCCAATGTCGATCTCGAAGCGCCCCTATACGTTCCAGACGAAGGCGGGTTCAGCGGTTACCGCTACAAGTTTGATCATTGGGATGTAGACGGCGACACAGTGGGAGGCAACCCCATCGTCGTATGCATGACCACCAACCACACGGCAAATGCCCACTACACCCTACAGTACTACTTGACGATAACGCACACCGCTGGCGGGGTCACCGACCCTGCTGCCTCCGGGTGGTATGAGGCAGAGACTGCCGCTTCTGTTACCGCAGTGCCCGATCCAGGCTATGTACTCGACCGTTGGGAACTCGATGGAACACCGATCGGCTCAACTAACCCTTACAACGTACTCATGAACTCGGCTCACACGCTGCACGCAGTATTCATCTGCTCGCCTCAGACCTACTATCTGACCGTGAAAACGGACCCCCTGGGTGTCACCTCGATTCCTGGTGAGGGCTGGTATGACGCAGGCGAGGAAGTGGTTCTTACGACTCCGAATTTCGTGGACGTTTCCTTAGGTACCCGTTACGAGTTTGCCTTTTGGGACATCGATGGGGCTCCGCAAGGTGCCGGCGTCAACCCGATCATGGTGACCATGAACGTGAATCGCACGGCAACCGCCCACTACACCTTGCAGCACTACTTAACAGTCAGGACCAATCCTAGTGGGCTCGTGGCGATTTGGGGCGAAGGGTGGTATGACGCCTCTGCGGGCGTGCCGCTTGCGGCGCCTGACGCGGGGGGCTATGATTTCCGCTTCTGGGACGTCGACGGCATCTCGCAAGGCGACGACATACAGTCCATCTTCGTCGTGATGGACACACCCCACACGGCCACAGCTAACTATGAGCCTATAACCGTTGGCGGGGCCACTGTCTCCGTTCAGCTTCTTCCAGTGGGTCCATGGATGGTGTTGAATGTTCTGCTCTTTGCCGCGGTTTTCATCACGGCTTCTTGGGTGAAGCGCCTGCGCAAAAGATGAAGCTACCGTCTGACTAGAATTTGACGTTCTCTTCCTTGTATCGCCGCGTTATGACTGATGTTCGTATACGTAGGACGCCTGACAGTGGGGCGACGTGTTGAGCGATGAAGGCATGCAACTTCTCCTGATCCTCAGCGACGATCTTGGCTATTACGGACAGCTCTTCAGAGAGTGAAGTGAATACTTCTAAGACCTCCTTGTGTTTGCCCAGTTCCTGGGCTACCCTGTCGCTTTCTTTTGGGTCAGTGAAGACCGTCAGAAGCGCTGTGAGGATTTTCACTCCAGCCTTTTTTGGGTCGACATGTATCGAGTATTTTGTTATTATTCCCGTCTCTTCCATTTTTCTTATCCGATCGTAGACCGTGGAGTGTGCCAAGCTTAAGCGTCGCCCAATTTCCGTATAAGTAAGCTTGGCGTTTTCTTGTAGAATCCTCAAGATAGCCCAGTCCAGCTCGTCTAGAAGAACGAGGTGATCCTTTTCCTTAACCACTGGGCCACTCTCCAAACTATATCGTCTTACGTCTTTCGTGATTTATCCTTTGCCATCGACGAAACGTGGGAAATCTTCCCTGCTTCTCTACAGATTTATGACAAGCTATGTTTGCCCGATGGAAAAATGTTTCGGATAAACGTAGGGAATGATAAGGATTTTTCTTCATTCTTACAAAATTTTCCTGTTCTAGCTACGGCTTTGCGGATTTTGTGTCGAATAGGTTTAAATTGTGCGGTGAGCACTAGAATATTGTTCTAGATTAGTAGTTCAGTTGGTGGTCGACCTGAGTCAGCTCTCGAAGGTGCCCAAAGTATGGGAGATACTTGGTTCTTTCAAGGAGCTGTGCCATCGCAAGGGCTGGAAGACTTCTGATTATGAGGACATTGTGAAGATAGATGACGAGCATCATGGGTTTATCGGGGTACGGTCGATTCACCTGTCAACCTTCAAAAAGATAATAGGGAGCAAGAAGCGGGCTCTCTCTGAGGGGCAGTCCTACCGCGTGATAGATGTTGATTATACCGCCTGGGTTTTCCAGCAGCCGCCTTCTGAGCAACTGGTTAGGACTCTGACTCTTGACTCTCAGCTCTCGAAGAAGACGGCTCTGTACGACCTGAGCGGAATCTACGAGGGCAAACCCCAATTGAGAAAGCTGAACCAGACAAGCAGCATGGTTTTTGACGAGTTCGAGAGGTTCTTGCAGGAAAACTACAAACTGGAGACAAAACCCTTCTACGAGCCGCGGACAGACGAGCCTAAAACCTTCAAGTCCAAGCTCATGAAGGCCTCCATAGGCTAAGGTAACGACTTCGTAGCGCGATGCAAGTTTCTTAAGGAACCTAGCTGCTATCTTTTTGCGTGAACGTGATGACCGGTGGAGAAGAGACGGCAAGCCAAGCAGAGAAAATTAGGAAACTCGCCGCGTTCAAAGAGACTCTGGAGAGAAGAATAGCCAAAACTCGGGCAGAGCTGGAGACGCTGGAAACCCTTCTTGAATTCGTCAGCCTGACCCTGCTAGAGAGAGGATTCAAGAGAGCAGACGCGGGAAAGACCACAACTTCCTCAAGGACGCCGACCATGCCGCCCCTCCCTGGGTACCGGACAGTCATTCCTCTCAAGACCGCCACTGGTAGCCTTCTGGCGAACATGTACATGAGCCAGGACGGGATGCGAGTGGTTCCTGCCGAGGACAAGGCTTTCAACGTGAAGACGCCCCCGTTCCAGCAGTTCCTAATCGAACGCGTGCTAGACAAAATGCTCGAGAAGGACAAAGAAGCCGTAAGCAGTGGTACGTTACCTCTTGAGGAGATGCTTTCGTACGAGCTAGTCGTAGACGGCGACATCCTCAGAGAGGTCGAAATCAGAAACCTCACGGCCGATAGGCTGAGAGAGTTGAAGTCAAGCATCCACTGGACGCTGGAAAAGATGCACGAAAAAACCAAAAAAGGCGCTTGACGAGGGCTAGTAGCCGCTAGACTTGACGGTCGAAGTAGATGCTCTTGCCTTTGGCCGAAAGAGGAATGCCCATGACTACGTGGGCTTCGGGCAGCAGGTTTAACCTCTTCGCAGCCGTGCCAATCCTGTACATTATTCGACTGTCTACGTTGAGGAGGCTCGCAGTCTTCGTGGCTGACCCCAACGCTATGCCCATGTCGAGGGCCTTGAAGAGGCAGGTGGGTCCATCGAAGTCCAGGCCCCGTCGTCTCTTGGCTTTGTTAAATTCCTCGCATGTCTGGTAGCCGCACGCGCCGCAGTTGAGCCCGAAGGCTTTTGATCCTTTCACGCCTACGAGCAATACAATCTCCGAGTCGCGTGCGTTTCGGCTGTCCCGCGTGAACCCCTTCAAGCTTCTCTCTCGGGCAATTTTGTCCATTTCGTCGGCGATTTCGTCCTTCTCTTTCCCGTAAACTAGGGCTATAACGATGTCGTCTATTCCGCCGGATTTGGGAGCAGTCCTCGCTGAAACAAGCATGAGCTTCGCCGCTTCGAGCACTCCTTGCCGCTCCCCTTTCTCGCGTAGAATCGGCATTTTGGGGCTGCTCTCCCTTCCTATGGTAGTCCAGCCACGGCAGGTTCGAATATGCTTTTCATCAACTCCGTGACTGTGGCCAGCTGATTCGTGTACAAGGCCATCGAGAGGAAAGTCAGGCCCGCGAGGAGGATGAGCGAGCCGATTATTCTCTTTTCAGAAGTCTCCATCGGACGCACCCTAAGCGTATTTTTTCAGTTTATTCTCGATGAGCGGTTTCGGAGCTGCTCCAACGATGCGGTCTACCTCAGCTCCGTCCTTCATGATAAGTAATGTAGGAATCCCCATTATGCCGAACTTCTGGGCGGTCTCGGGGTTCTCGTCCACGTTCAACTTCCCGAACACTATCTTGCCTGCATGCTCACTCGCCAACTCTTCAATTACCGGGGCAATCACGCGGCAAGGTCCACACCATTCTGCCCAACAGTCGATGACTATCAAGGGATACCTTTTAGCGATCTGATCAAAGTCAGCATCTGTGACCACGATGGGCGCAGAGACATTCACTCCGCCGCCTTCAGCCATTCTTTTCATTTCCCGCATCTTCTTGGCTTTAATTCCTTCCAGCTCCGAGTCTTCTTCTCTTTCTTCGGACAAGTAATTTGTGCTCCTGCATCATGCATTTGTCCATAACTACTGTCAACCCAGCCTTTTGAGCTTTTTGCGCAGCCTCATGATTCACTATACCGAGCTGCATCCAGACTACGTGTGGGACTCCATGCTGCTGTTTCAGTTCTATGGCCTGTTCTACAATGGGCGGCACGTCCTTGGCAGGTCTAAAGATGTCGACGACCTCTATGCTCTTTTGAATCTCACTGGACATGTCTAAGAGCGACTTGTAAGCCTTCTCGCCCAAGACCACGTCAACTGCTGGATTGACGGGTAATATGCGATAGCCGTGTTTCTGCAAATAATCTGCGACTCGGTGGCTGGCTTTTTCTGGGTCTCGAGACAGTCCCACCACAGCTACCGTTTTGTATCTTTCCAGTATTCGCTCCGTGTCCACCTCAGCCATTAGCTATCTCCCTTTCTGTTGTCATCTGGATTGGCCAAAGTCCTTTAGTATCGTCGCCACGAATTTGGTTCCCGTTATGAAGCCGTCAATCGTCAGGTTCTCGTTAGGAGCATGAGCTTTAGAGTCTGCGTGGCTACAGCCTACAGAGACGACGGGGCTGCGCAACAGGTTACGGAACAGGTGCATAGGGCCAGACCCGGCACTAGTCGGGTAAATCACAGGCTTCTTCCTGTAAACCTTCTCAGCCGCTTTAGCCACGACGCCTACAAACTTGCCCGTCATCGGCGTCTTAGCAGGGTCAGTGGAGCCGTGGTCCACGACTTTGACGTCTCTGAATCCCTTTCTTCTCAGATGTCTTCTCAGCTTCCCGAGGACTTCATCAGAGGTCTGGTTGAATACCAGCCTGAAGTCGAGTTTCGCCATGGCTTCTCTCGGCAACACAGTTTTATGGCCAGGTCCAGTGTATCCAGTGAGCAAGCCGTTAATCGTACACGTCGGGTTGAAATACAGCGCTTTCTTAGCTTCTGTGCCTGTTTTTCCGTGCAGAAACTCTTCTAGGCCCAATGCTTTCTTCACTTTTTCCTCTGCGAGTGGGATGTCCTCCAGCACCGTTAGCTCAGCTTTGGAGGGATGTTTGACTTTGTCGTAAAAGCCTTCGATGAGTATTTCATCCTTCTCGCCTTTCAGCGTGCTCAACGCCCAAGTTAGCCTCCACGCGGGGCTGGGCACCAAAGGCGCGTTGGCTGAATGCGTGTCTATGGAAGCACCCGTAGTCCGTAACTCAACTGACAGCACGCCCTTCAATCCCAAGTAGACCTCTGGGCGTCCTTCATAATCTGTTCCGCCGAACTCCCAAATCGTGGCATCGTTGGAGAATAGCTTCCTGTTCTGCCTTATGACTGGCTCAAGATGAGGACTGCCCATTTCCTCCTCGCCTTCTACGAGGAATTTCACGTTCACAGGGACATCGCCGAGGGTTTCGAGGAAAGCCTCCACGGTTTTTATCCTCGAGACTATGTTGCCCTTGTTGTCTGACGTGCCTCTCCCGTAAATCCTTCCTCTGTGGACTTTGCCGCTGAAGGCGTCGAACGTCCACTCTTCCAGTGGCTCAGGAGGCTGGACGTCATAGTGGTCGTAGAACAACAGCGTCTTCTTCGAACGTTTGGACTTGAGCTCCCCGTACACGACCGGGTAGCCTCCCTTCTCTGGAATCTGTCGAGTGGCGAACCCGACATCTGCCAGCATCTTTTCCACCATTTCCGCGCATTCCAGCATTCCTTCGCCTCTCGCCGAGACGCTGGGCTGCCTGACCAGCTCCGCGAGGGCTTGGACGAAGTCTTTTGAGCGTTGGTCGATGTAGCTGAAGACGTTCTCCAGACTCATGATGATCACCGTAGGCTCAGGGGTTTGCCGTACTCATCCTCGAAGAAGATTTCCGACGGTTCTTTCCTCGGTCTGGGTGGCGGGGCCTCGTCTGGTACGCCAATGGGCATGAGGACAACTACAGACAGTCCTTCGGGAATGTGCAGAGTTTTCTTCACTTCGCTTTCGGTGAAGGCTCCTATCCAACACGTGCCGTAGCCTAGAGCAGCAGCTGCCAGAGCCATGTGCTCTACTGCAATCATGACGTCTTTTTCGTACCATCTCTTTGAGACTTCGGGGTCCCCGACAGCAGCAACGATAACGGCCGCATCTGCTAGGAACATCTGGTTGTTCGCCACTCGTGCCAGCTTCTTCTTCCTCTCAGCGTCACGAACCACCACGAAACGCCACGGCTGACGATTAGCAGCCGAAGGCGCTAGACGAGTTGCTTCAAATATCATTGCCAACTCTTCATCTGAAATTGAACGAGATTTGTATTTTCTCACGCTTCTCCGAGTTTTAATGGCTTCAAAAACGTCCAACGTTGCTCACCCTCTGCAGAGCTCTTATCTCTTCAGTCGTATTATGTTTTGCCCATCTGAGACGCTATTATGGTCGGTGCGGGCGTGAAAAAGCAAGTTTTTATCTGTCGTTTTCTTCTTCTCTGAACTCTACACGTGTCTTGGCGAGCTGCGTATGGAAAAGCCCCTCTGGATGATCTACACGACCCACATGTTCGTCGAAGTCTACCTTCTCATTCAAGTCGCCCTCATTCCTGTTATCGTGCGAGAATTCCAGCTGAGCCTCCTTGAGGCGTCTCTGATAGCTACAGTCCCCAGCTTCGTGGCGCTCCTGATGAACCTTCCCAGCGGCGTCTTGGCTGACAGGATGAGCACAAACCACCTGCTATTCGCAAGCATGGTCATCGAGGGAGGTGCTGCTTTGCTTGTCAGCCAGACAAACAGCTTCTCGCTTCTCGTGCTCGCAGTATCGCTGTTAAGAATCTCCTCTCCCATCTACCACGTGTCGGGGTTAAGTCAGATAAGCCGAATCGCCAAGCCCGAACGCATGAGCAGGTCGATAGGGTTTCACAACGCCCTCGGCAATGTGGGTTCCGCTGTCGGCGTCATCAGCCTCACCGTGTTCTTGCTGACTCTGGGCTGGAGGTGGACGTACCTCTTCTGGAGCATCCCTGTGCTGGCATGGGGGTTTGTGGTTTTATCGTCTCCCCACCTCAAGACACGGGTCCAGAGGACAGACAGCTCGGGCACAGAGTGGTTCAAGAAGCTGCCCCTCGTCTTCTCCACTGGACTTCTGTTCTTACTGATTGTCATAGGTCTCAGAGAAATCGGCGGCACGGGAAGCAACACCTTCATGACCACCTTCTTTGTCCAGATCAGGCAACTCCCCGAGACTACTGCTAGCCTGATCTTCGGGCTAGGGCCCTTCATTGGAATAGTCGGTTCACTCTACGGTGGCTACTTGGCAGAGAAGATAGGTGCGAAGAAGGTGCTTAGCTGGGTCATTTTGTGCTGCGCCGTCTCGCTTTCTCTGCTCGCAGCGATGCCAGAGATCTACTTCATCGCCCTCGTATACGTTGTCTACTCGTTCTTCAGCAGCATGGTATGGGCTCCGATGAACACCCTTGTTGCCGTTCTAACTCCTCTGGCTAATAGGGGATTAAGCTACAGCGTCTACTTCTTCTCTGAAGGGCTGTTGATTGCTGTTGCTCCTACTCTTGCAGCAGGCGTCATAGAGTTGACCAACGTCTGGTTCGTTCTGCCCTTCAGCGTGATTTTCTTTCTCGCCAGTGTGATAGTGCTTCAATTCGTCCCGCATTCGCGTCCTCAGGAGACTCGATCGACATGAGACGTCGTCATCCAGACAACTGAGTGATGGTGACTGTGTGAGCAATAGACTGCAAGAAGTCTTTTCATAGCATCGCCGTGGTCTTGAACTGTCTCCGGCGAACGCCCAGCGCGAGTTCCACAAACTCGGGGATTACTGAAAAGACAAGCTCGTGGCTCGGCACGCCGTACCTCAAGCCAGTGCATGTCGAGTCCACATAGACGAAAAGCTTCCGGCCTCCATAGTTGTAGGCAGCGTCGTTAGGCTTGCCGTACTTTGGCTTGTCGAGGATTTTGAAGGGCCAGAGTCTGCAGGCTTGGGGCTTCGAGTGCTGCAGGCTGCATAAAGACGCTGCAGGAGTCCTGTTGAGGAATACACATGAGCCGTCTGCTCGTCTCCTCAGCGAGAAACTGCTGACACTTGGCGCGATATATTCCACGCCGAAGGTTTTCACAACGTTCAGCCACTCTGGAAGCTTGAGAATCACGTCGTACTCTCTACAACAGATTCCACACGTATTACAGTGCCAAGAACTTACAACGTTCCATGGAATTATCTGCATGGTGTCCCAACGCCTTGGTGACTCGAAGGAGTAGATGAGCCCGGGCTGATTAAGAGTCTTGCGTTTTTTACCGCAAGCTTTTAATCGAAACCCACGTACCATTGTTGAATGTTGTTTTGAGCGGTGGACCAGTTGACTGATCAACGGGTTGAGAAGCTGGCAAAACTCTGTGTTCACTACTGCGTTGAAGTGAAGCCCAAAGAGAAGGTGCTCATACGGGGAAGTGCCTTGGCCTACCCCCTGATTAGGGAGATCTTCAAGGAATGCCTGCTGAGCGGTGCATACCCCATCGTCATGCCTGCCCTCGACTTGGACTACACCTTCTACAAGTATGCCAAAGAACACCAGCTAAAGTATGTTTCACCCTTCGAAAAGCTGCGAGCTGAAACTATCGAAGTTCAGATAACAATTCTCTGCCAGCCCAACCCGAAGGCTCTCATGAACGTTCCCTCTTCCAAAATCAGGGTCCATAGGGCTGCTTGGAGAGAGCTGGCTGAGACTGTCAGCAAGCGATCGGCGGAAGGAAGCCTAAGATGGGTCCTTTTGCCCTACCCTATTGACGCTCAGGCGCAGGAAGCAGGCATGTCGCTCGAAGAGTACGAGGACTTTGTCTACCGAAGCTGCATGGTCGACAAGAGAGATCCGATAGCCGAGTGGAAGAAAATCGGTAAGCAGCAGGCCCGAATCTGCAAGTTCCTCGACCAAGTAGGCACAATGCGCATCGTGGGCGAAGACACAGACCTGACTTTCAGCGTGAAGGGAAGAACGTGGATCAACTCGGATGGAAAGCGGAACATGCCGAGCGGCGAAGTGTTCACTGCCCCCCATGAGAAGTCGGTGAAGGGCACGGTGCGGTTCACGTATCCCGGCATATACGCGGGCAAAGAGGTAGAGGACATAACGTTGACCTTCAAAGAGGGCAGGGTGGTGAAGGCATCAGCAGCCAAGGGCGGCGAATTGCTGCGGGAAATTCTGAAAATCGACGGAGCCAACCGATTGGGAGAAGCCGCAGTCGGGACGAATTACGGTATAGACAAGTTCACAAAGAACATGCTCTTCGACGAGAAGATGGGCGGGACGATTCACATGGCGTTGGGCAACTCTTACCCCGAGTCTGGAGGCTTAAACAAGTCGGCAATTCACTGGGACCTTCTCAAAGACATGGCGAAGGGCGGAGAAATCTACGCAGACAACAAACTCATCTACAAGAACGGCAGATTCCT
>CAYNAW010000031.1:0-16497 GCA_964395545.1 uncultured Candidatus Bathyarchaeia archaeon
TCCACGATTTCCGAAGGACGATGAGGCTCTTCGCCGAGTTTGGATAGAAGAACGACAGGGGTCGCCTTCGCTGCACGCTCAACCTCTCTCACCAGCTGCCCGTAGTTCATCTCTGGAACGATCAAGGCTCTCACCTGCTGGGCGAGTTCGGAAACCTGCTTCTCTGGGAAGGGCCAAATCGTGATCAGGCGGAGGAGTCCAGCCTTTATCCCCTCGCTTCTAGCTTTGCGCACGGCGCTAAGGGCGGCGCGAGAAGGGATGCCGTAGGCGATTACCGCTACTTCAGCGTCGTCAAGCATCACTCTCTCGACTTTGATTATCTTGTCAGCGTTCTTGCGTATCTTATCACACAGTCTCTGAACCAGCTGTGTTTGGTCTTCGATGCTGACTGTCTGAGGCACACCCTTCTCATCATGCGTCAGACCCGTGGCGTGGAAGTGGTATCCTTCTCCAAAACAAGCCATGGGAGGCACCAGGTTCTTGTCGGGTTTAAAGGGCTCGTATTCGTCGGGCGGCACTTGGGGTTTCTTTCGGTTGACGATTGAGATTTTCTCAAATGGGGGAATCGTGATCTTCTCCCACATGTGGCCAATTACCTCGTCGGCCAGAAGGACGGCTGGAACACGGTAGGTCTCGGAGAGGTTGAAGCAGTCGATAGTTAAGTCGAACATCTCTTGAACGGACGAAGGAGCCAAAGCGATGATCTCATAGTCACCGTGAGAGCCCCACTTTGTCTGCATCACATCTTGTTGACCTGGCATGGTGGGTTGGCCGGTGCTGGGACCACCTCGCATAATATTTACGATGACTAGGGGTGCTTCAGTCATGGCGGCTAACCCTATGTTTTCCTGCATCAAGCTAAAGCCGGGACCTGACGTTGCAGTCATGGCTTTTCTGCAGGCATAAGAGGCGCCGATGATGGCGGCGATTGACGCGATTTCGTCCTCCATCTGTATGTAAATACCACCTACTTCAGGCAGTCGTCTGGCCATACGTTCAGCGATTTCGGTGGCGGGGGTTATTGGGTAGCCGGCGAAGAAACGACACCCTGCAACGATCGCTCCTTCTGCACATGCCAGGTCACCGCTCATGAAATGCGATCCAGTGAGCGCCGTTCTATTTGCTTTCTCCATTCTTACAGCCTTCTTCATTGTTCTTTTCAACTATGTAGATGGCGAACTCGGGGCAGATTGCTGTGCAGAAACCACAGAGACCGCACTTGCTTTCATCTGTTACCTTGGGCGGGTATGCTCCTCTCGTGTTGAGTTGGTCGGATCTTTCGAGCACTTCCTTCGGGCAGAATTCGATGCAGAAGCCGCAGCCCTTGCACAAATCCGTGATTATGTGTATTTCGGCTTTTGCAGTCTTGATTTTTTCTGCGTCTAGGGGTTTTCTCCAGAGTTTTTGAGGCACCATCAATCCCTTTCCTGCTCCTTTGCAAACGCCGTCTTGGATTTCTCGATGTCCTCAGGGGTCAGTTTGCTTAGGGTTTCGTGCATCTCGCGTATCTTGGAGGCGATTCTCTCGCCTTCGGCTGCGGAAGCCCAAAGTAGCTGAAGCCTTTCCTTGCCGACTCCCAAACGTTCCATCTTCTTCCACAGTCGTTCCACTCTTTTCTGTGTCTGGTAGTTGGCGTTTATGTAGTGGCAGTCGCCTGGGTGGCATCCTGCGATTAGGACTGCGCCAGCACCTCGGCTGAAGGCATGTTCCATGAATTTCGGTGAGACTCTTCCGGAGCACATTGTTCGTATTATGCGCACGTTCGGAGGGTACTGCATTCGGCTTACGCCCGCGAAGTCTGCTCCAGCGTACGAGCACCAGTTGCAGCAAAAAGCGATTATCTTCTTGTCGGCGTCTTCTTCGGTTAAGGCGTCAACCTGTGCCATGATCTGAGCGTTAGTGAAGTGGCGCATGTGGAGGGCTTCGAACGGACATTCGGCGCCGCAGGTGCCGCAGCCGGCGCACGCAGCCTCCACAACTTCGATCAGTTTTTGTTCCTTGTTCACAATTATGGCGTTGTAGGGGCAGACTCGAGCGCACAAGCCGCAGAGTTGGCAGTTTTCTGGTATTGGTCTAGGGGTGATGGCTTCCACTGTCACTTTTCCTTGCGCCATGAGTATGCCCGCGCGGGCTGCAGCTGCGCTTGCTTGGGTTACGCTGTCCTTTATGTCTTTGGGGGATTCAGCGCAGCCTGCGAGGAATATTCCGCCTGTGGGGGCGTCGACGGGTCTGAGTTTGGGATGTGCTTCCATGAAGAATCCGTCAGAAGTTCTGGAGAGTGTGAGGAGTCGTTGGATAACGTCGCTGTCGTGGCAGGGTTCGATGCCCACAGAGAGAATGACCATCCCCACTTTGAGCTTGTAGAGCTCCTTTTGAAGCGTGTTCTCCCCGATTAGCCACAAATCGTGAGTTTTGCGGTCTTCAACTACCTCTGCTGGCAGTCCTCTGACGAATACTACGCCTTCTTCTTTCGCTCGTCTGTACAGGTCTTCGAAACCTTTTCCGAAGGCCCTGATGTCAACGTAGAAGACATGTATCTTGACGTGAGGCCAGTGTTCTTTGATGAGGAGGCTGTCTTTTATGGTGTTCATGCAGCAGACGTTGCTGCAGTATTGTTTTCCCTTTTGTGATCGCGAGCCCACGCATTGGATGAAGGCCACTGAGTTGGGGATTTTCTGATCGCTTGGGCGGATGAGGTTGCCGCCTGAAGGTCCTCCGGCGTTGATTAGTCGTTCGAATTCTAGTGATGTGATCAGGTTAGGGTATTTGGTGTAGCCATAGTTCTGTAGTGATGTTGGGTCACAGACGTCTGCGCCGGTGGCTACGATAATCGTGCCTACCTCTAATTCTACGGTCTCGGGTTTCATTTCGAAGTCGATGGCTTGTCGTTCACAGGCTTTGATGCACTTGTCACACGTTATGAAGCCTTCTCTGTTGAGGCATATGTTGCGGTCGATTATGTAGGTGGAGGGTACCGCTTGGGCAAATGGCGTGTAGACGGCTTTCCGAGTTGCTAGACCTATGTCGAATTCGTTGGGTGCAGTCACGGGGCAGACATCTGTGCAGTCGCCGCAGGCGCTGCAATCGCGTGTTACATATCGTGGTTTTTTGAGTACCTTTACCTTGAAGTTGCCGATGTAGCCTTTGACTTCTTGGACTTCACTGTGGGTTAAGAGCTCTATGTTAGGATGGTGTCCCACGTCAGACATTTTGGGTGCGAGGATGCAGATTGAGCAGTCCATCGTGGGGAATGTCTTGTCGATTTGTGCCATCCGTCCGCCGATGCTTGGTTCCTTTTCCACCAAGTACACTTGGTAGCCTGTGTCGGCGAGGTCGAGAGCGGCCTGGATTCCTGCGACCCCTCCTCCGATGACTAGGGCGTTTCTGAGAATCGGGACCTCGGCTTCCACCGCGGGTTCGAGAAGGGCAACCTTCGCCACTGCAGCTTTAACGAGGTCTTTAGCCTTCTCAGTTGCTTGTTCCTTTTCGTGGAGGTGTACCCAACTGCAATGTTCCCGTATGTTTGCCATTTCGAAAAGATACTTGTTCAGCCCCGCGTCTTCGCAGGCCTTCCGGAAGGTGGGTTCGTGGAGTCTTGGCGAGCACGAGGCTACAACTACCCTGTTGAGTTTGTGTTCTTTTATATCCTTCTTGATAAGTTCTTGACCTTGGTCGGAACAGGTGTAGCGGTTGTCTCTTGCCACCACAACTTGGGGCAGAGTGGCAGCGAACTTTCCTACTTCCTCACAGTCTACTGTTCCTGCAATGTTTAGGCCACAGTGGCACACGTAGACGCCTATTCTGGGTTCTTCTTCGGCTGTTCTTTCTTCAGTTGCCACGATGCTTCGCCTCTTCTGATCTCATGTTCTCTAGATAATCGATTATACAGCAGGCTGCGCGTTTTCCGGCGAGAACAGCTTCAATGAGAGTTGCGGGTCCCGATACTGCGTCTCCGCCTGCAAAAACCCCGTCCACACTCGTCTGCATGGTGATGGGGTCTACGAGTACTCTATGGTTCTTGTCCACTTCTACCTCTTCGGGCAAGAAGTCTGCCTCCACGCCTTCTCCTATGGCAACTATTATCGTATCGAGTTGCAACAGGAAGTCGGAGCCCTCGATTGGCATCGGTTTTCCTCTTCCCGTCTCATCCAGCTCGCCCAGCTTCATCTTCACGCATTTCAACCCTGCTGCTTTGCCATCTTTTTCCAAGACTTGCGTTGGAGCCACGAGAAACTCGATCTTTACTCCTTCTCTTTCCGCTTCCTTGACCTCCCAAGAGTTGGCGGGCATTTCTTCTCGGGTCCTTCTATAGAGAAGGACAGCTTCCTCTGCTCCTTGACGGAGGGCGGTTCTCGCCACGTCGACTGCGACGTTTCCGCCTCCTACTATCCCCACTTTCCTCCCGAGCGGGGCGTTCTGCTGTGTGTTGACCTTCCACAGAAACTCTAGAGCATCAACAACCCCTTCCAAGCCTTCTCCTTCGATTCCCAACATTCGGTTCCTATGGGCGCCGACGCCTACGAATATCGCCTTGAATCCCGCTTTCCAAAGCTCACCAAAATCGATGTCTTTTCCAACTCGTGTGTTGCTCCTTATTTCCACGCCCAAACTTCTCAGACGCTCGATTTCCGCGTCTAACACTATTCTGGGCAGCCTATATTCTGGAATAGTTTTCCTCAGCATGCCTCCAGGAGCCGGGAGAGCTTCAAACACCGTTACCAAATAACCCTTCTCTCTCAACTCGCTGGCTACCACGAGACCCGCTGGGCCTGATCCGATCACAGCGACCTTTTCCTCTCTGTCTCCGGCGATTTCCTTCTTTTTTGAAGTCTGGCGCCGTGAGATAACTCTCCTCAGAGCGCCGCCCAGTTCTTCTTCATTCATTCCTGTCCGTTCTGGGTGGAAGCACATATGCCAACAGATTGCGGGCAGAGGGACATCTTTCTCCATGCATGAGACTGCCTGTCTGAAGCCGCTGAGGATTTCTTGCCGCACAGCTTCGTCTTTAAGAAGTTGGAATATTTCAGGAGGCTTAAGTCCCTGAGGACAGCGCTCATGGCATCTGTAGCACCACGCGCAGAGCCAAAGATCGGCTTCCTTCAAGGCACTTTCAGGGTCGGTGAAAGCCTTCTGTAAAAGACTTCGTGGGTTATAGCGTGCATTCAAGAGCTCTGCCATGGGACAGCTTGCTGTACAGATACCGCACTCGAAGCAGTATTTTGCCCTGGCCCGGATTTCCTCGGGTATAATGGTCGATGTGTCTTGGTCTTCCACCGTTTTGGGCATTCTTCAGGAGACTCCTTTTCCTTTTCTGAGATGTTTAAGCTTGGGTTGGTTTGTCCTTTTTTTATTAGAAGAAGTGTCTCCGATATAAACTTTACAAATGTAAACCTCTTTACGCTGATCTAAGAAACAGCAGCTGCGAAACACCTATATCTCCACGGAAAACAACAACAGAACAGAAGGACTGACAGAAATGGAGAGGGTTAAAGTAGTCTTATACGGAGTGGGTGCAGTCGGCAGCCTAATAGCGAGATTCCTTCTCAAAAAGGAGGGCGTGGAGATCGTTGGCGCCATAGACGTGGCGAAAGGAAAGGTAGGCAAGGATCTGGGGGAAATCCTGGACCTGGATAGACGCCTCGGAGTGAAGGTCACCAGCGACACTCGGCAGGTGCTCCAGAAGACCGAGCCACACGTCGTGGTACATACGACTTCCTCATACCTAAGGGACACCTATCCCCAGCTTGCCGAGGTTGTGGAGCACGGTGTCAGCATAGTGTCAACGTGCGAGGAACTCTCCTACCCATACTGCTCTGATCCCCGATTAGCCGAGAAACTCGGCGCCTTAGCGAAGAAGCACGAGGCCACAATCCTAGGTACAGGCATCAACCCAGGCTTCCTGATGGACACCCTTGTCATCACCCTCACCGCGGCCTGTCAGAAAATCTACAGTGTCAAGGCAGTTCGAGTTATGAACGCCGCTACTCGAAGAGTGCCCTTTCAGAAGAAGATCGGTGCAGGCTTGAGCAGAGATGAATTTCGCAAAGCCATCAGACAGAAGCGGATTACTGGGCACGTCGGCTTGGAGCAGTCGATCGAGATGGTTGCAGCAGCGTTGGCGTGGAAGCTTAATCGTGTTGAGGTCTGTCCTGTCAAACCGGTCATCGCCAAGAAGTCCGTTAGAGGTGAGGCTATCGAGGTTAAGGCGGGAAATGTGGCTGGGCTGAGGCAGATAGCAAAAGGGTACAGATATGGCAAAGAAGCCATCACTTTGGAGTTTCAGGCGTACATAGGTGCGGAAGAGGAATACGATTCGATAACCATCAATGGCATTCCGAAAATCAATCAGAAGATTACGCCAAGTGTCCACGGTGACCTGGGCACCGTTGCCATGGTGGTGAACGCGATTCCTAAAGTTATCAACGCCCCGGCAGGGCTGGTGACGATGAAAGATCTGCCTGTGCCCTCAGCGGCAACAGAGAGCATGGTTAAGTATTTGCGTTAAGCTGGGTGGCTGTGCGAATTTGAGAATTGACCTCAACTGTGATTTGGGCGAGAGCTTCGGCAGCTTTAAGGTTGGACACGACGCAGCGATTATGCCGTTCATAACCTCAGCCAATGTTGCCTGCGGCTTCCACGCGGGCGACCCGATGATTATGGCTGAAACGGTAGAGTTGGCTAAGAAGAACAAGGTTGCCGTGGGAGCACATCCCGGGTTTCCCGACCTTTTGGGTTTTGGTCGTCGAGACATGGGGCTTTCGAAGAAAGAAGTGAAGAACATAATGCTCTATCAGGTCGGCGCCCTTCAGGCCTTTACACGCTCGATAGGCATCGCCTTGCAGCATGTCAAACCTCACGGAGCTCTTTACAACGCCACCGCCAAGAATGAAGCCTACATGGAAGCCATAATTGAGGCTGTTGCGGCTTTGGATCCGCGGCTGATGCTTTTCGCCTTCGCGGGGTCTAAGATGGCTGGGATGGCTGAAGATGCTGGGTTGCGTGTTGCTCACGAGGTCTTCGTCGACAGAGCCTACAATGCGGATGGCAATTTAGTTACTCGGAGCGTGAGTGGAGCAGTGATTGAGGATGCGAGACTCGTGGCAGAGAGAGTCGTCAGCATGGTAAAGGAGAAGAGCATCAAGGCGATCGATGGTAAGACTGTGAGGTTTGATCAGGTGCACACGGTTTGCCTCCACGGTGACACACTAAATGCGGTTGAGCTGGCGAAGGCGATGAAGAAGGCTCTACTGGTTGCCAATGTTGAAGTGGTGCCTGTGGGCACGTTCCTCTAGGTGCGCACTGTGCATCCCGCTGCCAAGTATCTGCCCGTGGGTGACCGGGCGCTTCTAGTCGAGTTTGGAAGAACCGTGAGCCTCGACACAAATCGCAGAGTGCATGCTCTCGATGCCGCCGTCATTCAAGAAAGATGGCGGGGGGTCGAAGAATGTGTGCCCAGTTACCGCTCGCTACTCGTCTACTATGACCCTGCCGAAACCACTTACGAGCAGCTGGTCTACAGGCTGAGAGACGTAGAGCCGAGGTTAAACGAGTTCAGTGTCGCCTTGCGGCAACGAATCGTAGAGGTGCCGCTAGTCTATGGCGGTGAATATGGACCAGACCTTGGCTATGTAGCCAACTACCACAACCTTAACGATGAGGAGGTGGTGCAGCTACACAGCAGCCGAGAATACAGGGTATACATGATTGGCTTCATCGCGGGTTTCCCATATCTAGGGGAGGTGGCTGATGAGATAGCCACGCCTAGGCTCAAGACACCACGCCTGCGAGTTCCAACGGGGTCTGTGGGAATCGCTGAGAAGCAGACGGGCATATATCCGCGAGAGTCGCCTGGCGGCTGGCATATTATTGGGCGAACCCCGCTGAGGCTTTTCGATGTTGAAAAGCATCCGCCCGCCCTCATACTACCTGGCGACACTGTGCAGTTCAAGCCCATTGGAAAAGAAGAATTCGAAAAACTATCCCGAGAACAGCGAATATGAAGCTCTGCAAGGTCATCAAGCCTGGTTTCTTCACGACAGTTCAGGATTTGGGTAGACCAGGGTTTCAGAGATTCGGCGTGCCAGTCTCGGGAGCCATGGATGACTACGCGCTGACAGCGGCTAACCTTCTGGTGGGCAACATGCCAAACGACGCGTGTTTGGAAATCACTCGACTGGGTCCTGAACTTGAGTTTCTGAGAGATGCTCAAATCACGATAGCAGGCGCTGCACAGTCTGCCAAAGTGAATGGGGAAGGCGTGGCTTGTTGGCGGACTCTGCGGATTCGCGAAGGCGACGTGCTTTCTCTGGACACATCGCTGAATGGGTGTAGAGCCTATCTGGCCGTCAGAGGCGGCATAGACGTGCCAACAGTGTTGGGTAGTAAATCAACGTACGTTCACGGCGGGTTCGGAGGCTTCCGAGGAAGACAGCCGAAGACCGGCGACACCCTCGAAGCCTTCGAGAATCGGGTTCCCTTAGACGCGGGTTTCTCCATGCCCAGGGACCTCATTCCAGAGTATGAAGACGAGTTGGTGGTGGAAGTTGTACTTGGACCACAGAGCGAATACTTCTCCGAGAAGGGTCTAGACGCTTTTCTCTCCAGCGTCTACGTGGTGACTAGCGAGTCTGACAGAATGGGTTACAGGCTTGAGGGGCGAGAAATAGAGCACAAGGGCGTATCGGACATGGTTTCAGACGCCATACCAGTGGGGGCTGTACAAGTGCCCAGGAACGGCAAGCCTATCGTGTTGATGCGTGACGCACAGACGACGGGGGGCTACCCAAAGATCGCGGTAGTAACGACTCCTGACATACCTCGATTGGGACAGGCCAAACCCAACAGCAGGATACGATTCTCTGAAGTCACTCCGACTAGAGCTCGAGAAAAGCTGTTGGAATACATGAAAACTCTAAGACTGATGAAGACCAGGCTCATCAAGTCAGGATTCTAGGCAAGATCGCTTAGACCTTCTTGCCTCGGCGACGCATTGTCAAGCCAAAGAGCCCAATCGACAATGTCTGCATGACCGCGAAAGCCACCATAAGATGAAAGCCTAGGGCATAATCACCGGTCAAGTCTCTCGCCGAACCGACGAGGTATGGTCCAGCTAAGATCCCTACGTTCAGACATGTCGTTATTATCCCATAAGCCAACCCAAAGCTGCGGGCGTCGACTATTTTCGGTGGCAAGGAGAAAACGGGCGGCGGAACGAGCGACGCAAATACACCTACGAGTACAAGAAGGGGAATGACCAGGGAGGATGCCGGAACTAAAAAGAACAGAATTGACAAACCCAAACCGCCCGCAGCGATGAATAGTCGTTCTCCTCCAAATCTATGCACAACGTAGCCCACAACAGGATTCAAGAACAGAGAACCCAGCATCACGATGCTCGACATGAACCCCGCCGAGCCAACCGCAAAGCCCTTGTCCACAAAATAGTCTGAGGAGAAAGTAATGAACGAGATTAGAGCCGCATTGAACCACATCCATGAAAGCCCCACTAGCCACATCGAAGGTCCCAACCGGGCGACGTCCTCTCGCAGAGTGCTCCCCGTCCGCTCAACATCCTCAGAAGGCTCCTTGAAGAGAAGCAGGAAAGCTAAGAGTGCGATGACACCGACTGCGGTCGTTAGAACGACCGGTACTCGCCACCCAAAGCTGTTGCCGAGCACGTTAAACACGTTGAGGCTAAACACAGTGCCAAAGGGCATGGCGGTGTTGTACAATCCCATCGCCAAGCCCAGTTCTTTTCCCATAAACCATCTGGACACCATCTGAGGCAACACTACAGCCAACGTCAGCCCGCCCACGCCTGAGATCACCCTACCAACGTATGCGTGAAGAGGAATCTGGCTTGCTGCAAAAATGACGGTTCCAGCAACCATCAAACCCAGAGATGCGAGGCCCGTCTTCTTCATGCCGAAACGATCGGAAACTGCTCCGCCCGGAAGAGATAGAAAAATGCCAGGCAACGCAAAGAGACTCATAAGCAGGCCCACCTGTGCATGGCTAGCCTGAAAATCCTCTCTGATCAGAGTAAGAAGCGGAGGAACAGACTGAAAGACTAGAGTAAAAGACAACATACAAATGTACACTATCACCAGAATTCTCCACCGACTGCCAGCCTCGTTACTCAACCAAGACACCGATAAAGAAGACAGACAATCCAAACCCGAGATATAAGACCATTGCCATCAAAACCAACATCCATACTGCCACTCAGTAGGACGTTCTAGTCCCCGCTCAGAACACGTGAACAAATGCCAAGACCACAGTCAGCAAAGTTAATAGGACACAAACCTCACAACCATGTAAGCTCCAAAAACAAAGAATAGCCAAAAACACAAGAAGGCAAACTCACATGGGAAGATACAGACAGATCGAAGAAATCATCAAACTCATGAACGACCCACAACACGTCAGAAACACCAGCATCATCGCCCACGTCGACCACGGCAAAACCACACTCTCAGACAGCCTCCTAGCAGCAGCAGGCATCATCAGCGAACAAACCGCGGGACAAAAACTCTACCTAGACTCATGGGAACTAGAGCAAAAAAGACAGATGACAGTCTTCGCCTCAAACATCAGCCTAGTACACAACTACGAAGAACACGACTTCCTCATCAACCTCATAGACACTCCAGGCCACATAGACTTCAGCGGCGCAGTAACCCGAAGCTTAAGAGCAGTCGACGGTGCGCTGGTCGTCGTCGACGCTGTCGAAGGACCCATGACACAGACCGAAACGGTCCTAATGCAGGCACTGCGCGAAAGAGTCAAACCCCTGCTCTACATCAACAAGGTCGACCGCCTCATCAAGGAAATTCGCCTCACGTCTCAAGCCATACAATCCAAGTTTGCCAAGATAATTTCACGCGTAAACGACCTCATCGAGAAGTATGCCCCGCCAGAACACAAAAAGGACTGGCAAGTCAAAGTCGAAGACGACAGGGTCGCCTTCGGCTCAGCCCTCCACAAGTGGGGACTGACCCTTTCTCACATGAAAGCCAAAGGCATCACATTCCAAGAAATCATAGACGCCTACACCGGCGAAGCCGGAGAAGTCTCCAAAAAAGTCGAAGAACTCGGGAAAAAGGCTCCACTGTACGAGCCGATTCTGGACATGTTCTGTGAACACCTGCCGAATCCGCTTCAGGCTCAACCCTTCAGACAAAGCCAGATTTGGCCAGGCGACCACAACAGCGATGTAGGCAAGGCCTTCGCCAAAGTCGACCCCAACGGACCGCTTCTCATGTGCGTTAGCACGATTGAAGTCGATCCCCACAGTGGAGTCGTAGCCATCGGACGAGTATTCAGCGGAACCGTGCAGAAGGGAAAGCAAGTAGAGTTTGTCACCAGTCATCAAACAGGCGTAGTCCAGCAGGTCTACATGAGCATGGCAGCCGACCGAGTCATCGTGGACAAGATTCCAGCAGGCAGCATAGCCGCGATAGGAGGAATCCCAGGCGTCCGCGTCGGCGAAACGATAGCCGAACAAGATACAAAGACCCAGCCCTTCGAAGGACTGAGATACGTCTCAGATCCCGTGGTAACTGTTGCCATAGCTCCAGCCGACGTCAAAGACCTGCCCCTCTTCGACAAAGTCATGCACAAACTCACCATCGAAGACCCCAACCTCCATCTCACGATGAACAAAGAAAGCGGAGAATACCTTCTAAGCGGAATGGGCGAACTCCACCTTGAAGTAACCGCCTACCGGATGCAAGAGGCAAAACTGAAGGTCAAGACCAGCAAGCCCATTGTCATCTACCGCGAAACAATCAGCCACGATTACCAAGGAAATCCCGTGATGGGAAAGAGCCCAAACAAACACAGCAAACTATGGATCACCATGGAAAAGCTACCCGAAGAAGTCGTTGAAGCCATAAAAACAGGCAAAATTTCCGAGATGCAGACCAGAGATGACAGACAGAAGACTCTGCGAACACAATTCGGATGGGACACAGATGACGCACGGAACGTCATCTCAATCGAAGAAAACAACATCCTCGTCAACAGAATAAAGGGAAGACAATACGTCGAAGAAGTCTTAGACCACGTCAAATCAGGCTTTCGGGAAGCAGTTAACTCCAGCGTCCTGGCAAAAGAACCAGCATACGGCCTCAAAGTAAACCTCGAAGACATTCAAGTCCACGAAGACCCAGTACATCGAGGACCAGCGCAGATTCTGCCCATGACGTGGCGCCCGATTTGGGCTTGCTTCCTGCTCAGCGACCCTAAACTCTTAGAGCCGATTTTGAGTTTTGAATGTAAAGTTCCAACTGACTTTGTGAGCGCCGTGCTCTCCATCGTTCAGAAGAGGCGCGGCCGCGTGCTCGACATGGTTACTGAGGAAGACATGATGATGGTTAGAGCGGAAATGCCTGTCTCCGAGTCTTTCGGCATCGCTGACGAGTTAAGGTCCTCCACTCAAGGCAGGGCTTTTTGGGCAACACAGTTTAGCCGCTGGTCTCCAGTACCGGAGCAAATGGTGCTCGACATCATAAAACAGATCCGTGAACGCAGGGGATTAGACCCGAAACCTCCACGACCAGAGGAATTCATAGAAAGGGAATAGCTCAATAGCAGACAATCCTTGTCCAAAGGCTTTTCTGTCACCCTCTGAGTCGAAGCGCGCGCCCAGCAGCACTGAAGCTGGATTCAAGTAAAGCTATTAGGGAATACCTTTAACAACCATTTAGGACCACTGCAGAAAAAGGGAATCGAGGCATGCCCAGGTTCAAGCAGACTACGGAAATCCTCAGGCTTATGGGCAAGAAGCAGAATATTCGAGACGTCGGGATAATTGCTCACATAGATCATGGCAAAACCACGATGACGGACAGCCTTCTTTCTGAAGCAGGACTTCTCAGTCCGAGGATCGCAGGTGAAGCCCGCGCTCTCGATTACCTCAGGGAAGAACAAAGGCGGGGCATCACGATAAAAACGGCCAACATCAGTCTACTTCATGAAAGAAAGGATGCCTCGTACATCATCAACCTTATCGACACGCCGGGTCACGTCGACTTCACAGGGAAAGTCACCCGTGCCCTAAGGGCAATAGACGGTGTGGTTGTCGTGGTTGATGCCGTGGAAGAAATCATGGTGCAGACTGAGACTGTCACACGTCAGGCCTTAGACGAACGAGTGAAGCCTGTGCTGTTCGTCAACAAAGTCGACCGGCTCGTCAAGGAACTCAGACTGAGCCAAAGCGAAATACAGGCCAAACTCGCACGGATAATACACGACTTTAACAACCTGATCGATTTGTACGGTGAGCCAGAGCAAGTGGAGAAGTGGAAAGTCGACGCGGCAAAGGGCACTGTTGCGTTCGGCTCAGCGCTACATCGTTGGGGCTTCACACTGGACATCGCTCAGGAGAAGGGTGTCAAGTTCAGTAATGTAATAGCCGCCTACAGAAACAACAGAGTCAACGAACTTGTCCAAGAACTCCCGGTCCACAACGCGATTCTGACCATGGTAGTCGAGCATCTTCCGAACCCTGCAGAGGCTCAGACTTACCGGATTCCTAAGATTTGGAAGGGCGACGTTGACTCCGAGATAGGTAAGGCCATGCTGGAAACAGATCAGAAAGGCCCAACCGTAATGTGCGTGACCGCCGCGCAGATGGATCCCCACGCAGGGCTCATTGCCACTGGGCGGATCTTCTCCGGAACTGTGAAAGAAGGCGAACAGGTATACCTCGTGGGCGCCAAGAAAGACTATCGCGTACAGCAAGTTTCTATGTACATGGGAGCGTTCAGAGAAATCGTGGACACAATGTCCGCAGGAAACATCGCAGCGTTGCTCGGACTTGAACAGGCGAGGGCAGGTGAAACCCTTGTCAACGCAGACTTCAAAGACACCATGGTTCCATTCGAGCACATCAGATACGTTTCTGAACCAGTCATCACAATAGCCGTCGAGCCTAAACATCCGAGAGACTTGCCAGGCCTTGTAGATGCCATGCAACGCCTAGCCATCGAGGACCCGAACCTGGTGGCAAGCATTAACAAGGAAACTGGAGAGTATCTCCTAAGCGGCATCGGTGAACTCCATCTAGAAATCGCGGTGAAATTCCTCGAAGACTACGGAGGCGGGGCCCTCAAAGTGATGACATCCAAGCCCATAGTGGTCTACAGGGAATCCATCCTCGCGAAGGGCCCCGTCACGCTGGCGAAGAGCCCCAATAAGCAGAACAAATTCTGGGTGCAAGTGGAACCTCTCGATGAAAGACTAATCGACCTCATTGAAAAGGGCGACTTGACGGACGGGATGGGAAAGAAGCAGATGAGCAACGTTCTGACGAAAGCAGATTGGTCTACGGAAGAAGCCGAGAACGTGTGGGCGTTTGAGGGGCATAGAAACATCCTCGTTGACTCGACCAAAGGAGCGCCCTATCTGCTGGAAGTTCGAGACTTGGTGATCTCGGGTTTCAGGTGGGCATGTCGGAATGGACCTCTTTGCGAGGAGCCCCTGCGAGGTGTGAAGGTCAAACTCGTAGATGCCTTGCTGCACGAAGACCCCGCGTACCGAGGACCGGCACAGATTCTCCCAGCCACACGGCGAGGAATCTTCGGTTCATTCTTATCTTCGAAGCCAGTCGTTCTGGAACCCGTCTATAAGATCGGAGTGTCCGTACCGACTCAGTGGGTCGGAGAAGTTTCAAGCCTTATTACCAAGAAGCGAGGACGAGTTGTGTCCTCTGAGCAAAAAGGCCCGTTAACAATGATCAATGGATTTGTCCCAGTTGCCGAAACTTTCGGGTTATCAGCTGATATGCGGTCTGCAACTTCCGGGCATGCCTTTTGGCAAAGCGCATTTGATCATTGGGAGCGGCTTCCTGAAAACGTGGCGTCTGACGTAATTAAGACCATGAGGGGGAGAAGAGGCTTGCCGCTAGAAGTTCCCCCTGCGAGCAGTTTTGTCGACGTGGAGTAGCCGCCTCTCGTGTAACAGCCACGATCCGTCACAAGTTGCCGAGTTAAGTTGGGGAAAGCCTTCTCTGCAGCTTGAGAACCTCATTCCTTCATTCTCGACAATTCTCTTGACGTTTTCCAAGATTCTTCTTCGCATTTCGCGTGGGAGTAAGAAGCTTCTTCCATGTCGTTCTCCGTTCTCGAAGTAGAGGGGCTTCAGAGCCGCTGTTTCTGCGGGAAAGATTTGTGTGACTCGTCGCCAGTTGTCGTATTTGGCTTTGTAGATGCTACAAGTGATGTGGGGAACGCCCATCGATGCCAGTTCTTTAACGAGTTTCTTGGGCTGGTCGTTGAGCAAAGGGATGATCGGGTCTATGCGGACGATGGTTGGGATGTTGCTTTGAAGGAGTGTGCGCACAGCCTTCAGCCGTTGGGAAGGAGGTGGGACGGAGGGTTCGAGACGTCTCGCCAGTTCGTCGTTTTCTGTGGTTATCGTCAGAGCGACCATGCTTCGCGTCTTTTTCAACACGTCTATGTCTCTTGTTACGAGCGGGGATTTTGTCACTATTTGAATTCTGCAGTCATGTCTCGAGAGTATCTCGAGGCACGTTCTCGTTAAGCCCAAGGCTTCTTCCATCGACGGGTACGGGTCGCTGGAGTTGGCTATCGATATCAGCTCGCCATGTAGTTTCGTGGCTCCTTTTTCAACTCTGTGGGCTAGTGCCTTCTTCGGCCTGCAGCGGTGGAAGTTGGGTATGTAGGAGGTGACGTAGCAGTAGAGGCAGCCGTAGGGGCAGCCTGTGTAGGGGTTCAGAGTTAGTTTTGGGGGACAAGTGCAAAGCTGTGATTTCCAGGGGTCGAAAGGCGTGATGAGCATTATGTGCACCCGCATGTTTCAGATAGCCTGATTTCAGGCTCAGTTCAGCTATATGGCTTTTCCACGTCTTGCCGAAGGTGGTTCGCGGGTGGGAGACTCCATATGATGTGCGGGTACAAGTGATTTTCCTAAGGAAGAATTGGCGCGTTTGTCTATCTTTCTTCTGGTTTCTTGTTCCTATACATTCATATACCAGAGGTGTGTATTGCCTATGTTACCGTAAACACAAAGGAAGCAGACGTACTATGAGTTCGGAACCGAACGTGATATTCGTGGGCAACAAGCCCCCGATGAACTATGTCATGGCAGTGATTACTGGCTTCAATATGGGCAACTCGGCTGAAGTTACGTTGAAAGCACGTGGTCGCGCGATTAGCACAGCCGTCGACGTTGCTGAGATTGTGCGCAACAGATTCTTCAAGGACGCAAAGGTTCACAGCATAGCCATCGGCAGTGAGCAGATCACGCCCAAAGAAGGCGGTAACCCGAGAAACGTCTCAACGATGGAAATCACGCTACGCAAAGAGTAGAACATTTGAGACACCGGACAGAGAAACCGCCTAACCCACCATTTTTTTCCTCTGCAAAAAACTAGCGTAGCTTAGCGCACATTTTCCTTCCCCTCCAACCCACGGCAGTGCTTTCTTAGGAGGTGATCCGGCCGCAGGTTCCCCTACGGCCACCTTGTTACGA
>CAYNAW010000032.1:0-16309 GCA_964395545.1 uncultured Candidatus Bathyarchaeia archaeon
CCACTCCTGCGGGAGATTCTGCGCGTACATCGCGTGGCCGCCTTCGTGCAGAATCGAGAACAGCGACGATGCCATGTTGTCCTCGTAATAATGCGTCGTAATTCGCACGTCGTCAAAATACCCCGTCGTGAACGGGTGCTCAGTCTCGTCAATCCTGCCCCCAGCCTTCGGAGACTCCACATCATAGTCGATAATTCTGGCCAGCTCGTTGGAGATGTTGCGCTGTACGTCCACGGGCACCTTGCGGTTCAGCAACAAGGCATCAGGCTGCTTGGGCGCGTCCACACACTTCCGTAGAATGGCGACCAGTCCTTCCCTGAGCTCACTGAAGACCTGCGCAATCATCTCCGCCGTCATCTTGGGCTCAAAAATGTCGACGAGCGCATCGTAAGGCGTCTTCGTTCCCTTCACACCCATCAGAATCTCCGCCGCCTCCATCCTGAGCCGAAGTAGCTTTTCCAACTCAGGCTTAAACATGCCATAATCCTTGGCCGCCTTCGCCTTCTTCCACACGTCAATAGCCAACGCCTGCTGACGGGCAGTCTCCACCACCAGCCGCTCGGGCAGCTTCGTCTGCTCATCATAATTCTTCCTGATGAGGTACACGTTCCTCTTCTGCAGCTCACTCAACCCCCCATAGTCAGGGTGCTTCTCGATGTTAGAAAGAAGCTTCTCAATCTCGGGGTCCGTCGTCATCCTGTGGTCAATCTGGCTGAGCAACGCGAGCTGCTGACTCCGCAGGTTAATCCCTCGCGGAGGCATTTTCGTCTCCATGTCCCAGTGGATGATGGACTGGGCAGCGCCCAAGATTATGATGTCCTTAATCTTCGCCAGTAGCTTGTCATAATCAGCCTTCAAGGCATCCGCCACATTTGCCATACCATCGCCGCACACCATTAACGTCATCAGCAATATATGACTTTGTGCGCTCTCGTAACAAGAAACGTCGTAGAAAGTGGAAGTTCAAGTGGTGGCGCCCTGGCCGGGATTTGGACCCGGGTCGAGCGGGCGACAGCCGCTTATACTAGACCGGACTATACTACCAGGGCTACTGTCCTAAAAGAAAATGGTCTTCTACTTAAATTTTTCATCAACGGGATTCCGATAGCTGTGACGACCCGAGTGGAATTCTAGTTTCCAAACGGCCTCAGAACGGCACTGTGCGCGCACTAGTCATGCGGCTTCAGATGTTTCAGTGAGCGCAACCACAGCGCACCCCAAACTGCCAAGAGGAATAGCCCTATCCAGAAGCTTACAACCAACATCCTTGCCGCAGAGACAGCCATATCCTCAAACATACATCATCAAGTAGACCGTTGCTAACGTGTCCTAAAAGCAGAATTCCCGCCACGAAATGCTGGAACGAAGTATAATAATCCGGGCGAGATATATTCTGAGCGGCGCAGTAATCTCTTATTACCCCACACACGATATTTGGTGATGACCTTCTCGCAAACTGGAGAAAGGAGAAGGCGTCACCGAGCTGGGAGGAAAGCTCCTATCCCTCCTCCACTTCCTCTCAGCGATGATCCAAATCAACAATAGCACCTCAACAGTGTTTTTCACGCCAAAAACTTGAACGAGAGAAAACCGAAGAGTCTAGACTTGCGCATAAAAAGGTTATTTTCGAAGTCTCAAACGACGAAGGAGAGACCGTTTTTCCTTCTGCTTGTCCTCCAACGCGTCAACGAGCGCGTGGAAGATGGTGTATTTGTCAAATGATGGGCCATCTGGCGCTTCCTCGTTATCCAAGGTAATCTCCACAACAACTCCTTCTGCCATGCTATATTAGCCATGTTTCAAGCAGAAGCTTATGTCAGAACCGACAATATCCTGCTCTCCCGCTATAAGGCGCTAGGAAAACAAAAAAGGCAGGAACAGCAGGTATACTCTTGATGAATCATGACGCAACGCGGGCGCCCGCGCAAGTACAAGTGGTTCACCCTCCGAGACTTGGAGGACGAGTTCTCGCCTGAGGCGCAATACTTGAAGTGGGCCAGCTCCAACAACACCGCGCTCCAAGCAGTCGCCTCAACAGGATGCCCCAGATGCCACAGCAGCCACATTGAGCTTCGCCGGGACGAGAACTTCAAAATCATCCGCCTGCACTGCAAGGAATGCCGCCACGAGACTTCATACCGAGTGAAGACGCCCCAACCCGGCAGCTTCGAAATCATCCCAGCCTTGGCAGACGGCGTTCAAGTAGGCGAAAAAGTAGTCGATCACTACCACCCGCTGACGAAGCGGGAGCGAAGCGACGCCCTAGTGCTGAAGGCTTCTGTGGGGGTCGACAGCGGGAAGTTCAGTCTGGGCGGCGAATGGTACGTGGACACTGTGGTCGGCGGCGTACATGACCAGAAAAGATACTTCACCAGTTTCGAGGAGATGAAACTTCTGTGCAACTGGCACCGGGCACAGGTGGAGCACGAGAAACGCCTTCGTGAAATAGAGAAAGAAAGCATGTAGGCGGATTTTCTGTAATATTATTGAGGAGGACGCGAGTTCTTTTCTCAGTGGATGACAGGCCGAGCGTCCAAGCTAGATGATGCCCAAGTTTTTGAAGCCGTCGAGTACTAGGAACGTCTCGGTCTCGCTTCCTGGTGCCCCCCAACTTCCATCGCTGTTCTGCCTCCGGATGACAGATCGGTACGCCTTCTCAACCTGTTTCCTCGCCGAATCATGTTTAGCCCGAGACAGGGCGTGGAAGGTGTGGTAGAATGGAAAGCCTCTCCACCCGCCGCCTCTTGTTTGAGTCTTAGCCAGAGCCCGTATACCCTTCTCCACCCTCTCCGAGCCTGCACTTAGGGGATGCTCGACCAGCATGCGCAGAACGTTTATTGTGCACCACGCCCCGCACCAGTCAGGTCGCCAGAACTGGAGGAAAGACTCCACGGTCATCCGGACTCTCTGGTTACCGTCGAACCCAAAGACATGAAACAGGTGGACTGCGTAGGCTGTCTGGTAAAAGATGGTGCACCCAGGCCCGAATTCCCCGTAGGAAGTTGAACGCATCTCCCGCGCGTCACGCCTGTTACCTGAGTAAAAGAATCCGGGGTAGCCTCGGTATTCACACCGTTGGATGGACAGAAGCCATTCTAACCCCTTCTTGACGCTCGAGTCTGTAGCGTTGTAGCCCAAGAGGGCAAGATTCCAGAGGCTGTTCGCAGTGGTGACAAAGAGTTGGTTCCAGCTTCCTTCGGACAGCTGGTGGGTGACGGTCTTTTCGTATAGGTTTCTAACCAGATCTGCATCGGCTTCGGCTGTCCGCTTGAACACCGCGGTCCTCAGGTGAACCCCGATAGGAGAGCGCAAGGACGCGGCAAATGTCCAAGGGTCAACTTTTAACTCGTCTAAAGGGCTATTCATAGAGCGTCGATAAGTGGGAGTATGTTCGAATTCTTAATGCTTTCTAAACCTAACGAGAACAAACTTGTCCTATAAGGGGAAAAAGGGGAAAAAGGTTGATGGGCTGAAGGGTTACTTTTCCTTCGCCATCGCGAAGACTGACTTGACCGCGATTATCACGGCGGCTGGCGCTGCAAATGCGACGATGTAGTCTAGGATTGCGGTTGCCCAGTAGTATAGTAGTTGCAGTGCCTCGATGTTATTGAACCCAGACCAGACGTCGGCAGCGGAGGCTACTACGAGTGCAATCGTGGCTATGAGAAACGGAGTGACTTCTTTTGTAGTAATGCTTGTGATGCCGATGATTATTCCCAAGATCAGCATTATCAGGATTACCCAGCCGTTAGTGCTTCTAACGTCATCGTCTGCCCAGTGGTCCTCTGCGCTGTAAGCCATGTAGCCGATCGCCAGACCCGCAATGACCGCAATGACCACAAAGCCTATGAATGCCCATCGGGCTATTCCTTCCATGTTCATTCCATTTCACAAAGCCTTAGTTATCTAGGGCGAGAAGTTATAAATCTTGTGCATAGATTCCATACGCGGCTTCAGAATAGAACCGTTTAGGCGAAAACTCCCAATGTGGAGCCTTCAGAGGATTTTGATTCCAAAAAAGCCAGATACACGCAATTGCTCCATCTCTTATTGCTGATTTTGTCGAAAACACAGCGGATGAGGAGCAAAGCTTTTTCTTAAAAAGTGCCGCTAAGATATTCCGACGAAACATGCCAACAGTAAACAAGCAGGTTGAGAAGATCGCGCGAGACATAAGGGCGATGAAAATCAGGGGCGCCGGAAAAATCGCTAGGTCAGCGGCAGAAGCCCTCCTGCTAACCGCTAAGCAGTCCAAGGCTAAGAAGCCTGCTGTTCTGATTGAAGAACTTGAGGCGTCAGCCAGACTTCTCCTCGACACTCGTCCAACAGCCGTCTCGTTGTCCAACAGCGTGCGCTACATTATGTTCAGAGTCAAGGACGCCCAGAGAAGAGGAGCAGAAGGAAAGGACTTGCGTCCTCTTGCCGTCAAAGCCGCGACCGAATTCATCCGCAATTCTGAGAATGCTGTCGAAAATATCGGTGAGATAGGAGCTAGGAGGATAGAAGACGGGGATTTGATAATGACCCACTGCAACAGCGCTGCAGTCACCGCCGTGTTGAGAACAGCCTTTAAGCAGGGTAAACGCTTCGAAGTCTTCGTGTGTGAAACTAGGCCGAGATTCCAAGGGAAAATCACAGCAAAGACGCTGAGCAGCCTCGGCATACCGACTTCGATGATCGTCGATGGAGCGGCTCGTTTCTATATGGCGAAGATGGACAAGGCGATCGTGGGAGCCGACGCCGTGGCTGCTAACGGAGCAGTCGTGAACAAGATAGGTACCTCGATGGTGGCTCTTGCGGCTCACGAGTCCAGAGTGCTTTTCTTTGTTGCAGCTGAAACCTACAAGTTTAGCCCGGAGACAATGCTGGGGCAGCTGGTGAAGATAGAGGAACGAGACGCGTCAGAGATACTGTCTGAAAGGGAGGCGAAGAGGATGTCAAAGGTCACCGTGCGCAACCCCGCCTTCGATGTCACCCCACCCGAGTACATCGACCTCATCATAACCGAGAAGGGCATAATGCCGCCACAAGCGGCATTAATGGTAATTCAGGAAGAATTCGGCGCTGTAACGGCTGAGGAACTGAGGGAATATCAGACTTACCGCTTGGCAGAAGATGAGTAGAATGTGCAAAAACACTTAAAGATACTTGACGAGTATTGGGTAGTAAGACATTGGGAGAGACAAGAAGATGGCTGGAATAGTTCTCGTCAGAGATGTGATGTCTAAGGATGTGAAGGTGGTTAGACCCGACACTCTCGTGAAAGAAGTTGTCGCCACAATGAACAAGTTCGACATAGGCTCCGTAGTGGTGGTGCAGGCCAACCGTCCCGTGGGAATAATCACCGAACGGGACATCCTCAAGCGCATCGTAGAGCCCTGCTTGGCACCTGAAACTCTGCGGGCAAGGGAAGTGATGAGCAGCCCCGTGGTGACTATTCGTGACACAGTCAGCATCGACGAAGCCGCCAAGATCATGGCAAAGAAGAGGTTCAAGAGACTTCTAGTACTGGATGACAACAGACTTGTTGGAATATTGACCTTCACCGACATTGTGACTCAAGTACCCAACATGTTGGGAATACTCGAAGAACTCGTTAGACCTCACCATCGCTCCTACTGAGCGAGCACCCCGTTTTTTAGAGTTTTTATACTCAAACGGCAGTCATTCTGGAGCAGAAGAGAAGGAGGATGTACTTGGACAAGGGAAAGGCAGTCGAAATCTACCACAAGATGCTGGAAATCAGACTTTTCGAAGAAAAAGTCTTCGAATTGTACGGCCAAAACCTGGTGCCAGGCACCATCCACCTTTATGCTGGAGAGGAGGCTGTTGCCGTCGGTGTATGCGCAAACCTGAGAAGGGACGACTATGTTGTGAGCACCCATCGGGGACACGGACACTGCATTGCCAAAGGAGCCCGGCTCGACAAGACGATGGCTGAGATTCTTGGAAAGAAAACAGGGTACTGTAAAGGAAAGGGCGGGTCCATGCATATAGCCGACTTCGGTGTAGGTATGCTGGGAGCCACTGCAGTCGTCGGAGCGGGTATCCCCATTGCCACGGGCGCAGGACTCTCAATAAAGCTGCGAGGCACAGACCAAACGGTAGCATGCTTCTTCGGTGATGGTGCCTCAAACCAGGGAACCTTCCACGAAGGCATAAACATGGCGGCCGTCTGGAAGCTTCCTGTTCTGTTCGTGTGCGAGAACAACCTTTACGCCATGGGCACTCGCCAGACTCGGGTCATGCAAATAAGAGACGTCGCGGATAGAGCTGCCTCTTACGGGATTCCAGGGGTCTCAGTGGACGGAAACGACGTGGTAGTCGTCTACGACGCCGCGCAAAGAGCCGTGGAAAGGGCCAGGCGGGGTGAAGGACCGACGCTATTGGAGTGCAAGACCTATAGGCAGAAGGGACATTCACGTTGGGACCCGGCCACATACAGACCCAAAGAGGAAGTGGCAGAATGGTTAGAGAGAGACCCTGTTCGAAGGTTTAGGAAGAAACTTCTGGAAGACAGATACCTCTCAGAGGCAGAAATGGCGAAGATGGAGAAGGAAACAGCAGACGCTGTGGACGCTGCGGTGCAGTTCGCCGTAGACAGCCCCAACCCCGCTGCCGAGGAAGCCTTAGAAGACGTTTACGCATGAACTCGGAGGCCGAGTCTGTGAAGAGAATATCATTCAGAGACGCCCTTAACGAGGCGTTGTTCGAGGAGATGCGCCGAAACAACAGTGTGTTTGTGTTAGGTGAAGATGTGGGGCGCGACTGGGAAGGGGCGTTCAAGGTAACTAGGGGACTTGCTAAGGAGTTCGGCGACGAACGTGTCAGAGACACTCCTATCAGCGAGTCAGCTATAATAGGCACCGCGGTGGGCGCCGCCATAACAGGCATGAGACCCGTCGCGGAAATAATGTTCGGCGACTTGACGGCTCTGGCCATGGACCAGATAGCCAATCAGGCAGCCAAGCTTCGGTACATGTTCGGCGGACAGACTAGAGTGCCGCTGGTCATCAGGACGCCCTTCGGCGCCGGCGTTAACATAGCTGCCCACCACTCCCAAAGCCTCGAGGCATGGTTCATGCACGTGCCTGGACTGCACGTGGCGGTTCCGTCAACGCCCTACGACGCGAAGGGACTGTTAAAGATGGCGATACGGGGCGACAACCCTGTAATGTTCTGTGAACACAAGCTCCTCTATCCAATGGAAGGCGAAGTGCCCGAGGAGGAGTACACCGTCCCTTTCGGAGTCGCAGACATCAAGCGAGAGGGCGAAGACGTTACTGTAGTCGCCACCATGTTCATGGTTCATAAGGCGTTGGAAGCCGCTAGAATTCTCCAAAAGGAGGGACTAAGCATCGAAGTAGTTGACCCCAGAACGCTCGTTCCCCTTGACAAGGAAACACTAGTGGCGTCGGTCAAGAAGACCGGACGCCTAGTAGTGGTGAGTGAAGACTGCAAAACAGCGGGGGTAACTGCTGAAATAGCAGCTGTAGTCGCTGAGGAAGCCTTAGACTACCTTGATGCCCCCATCAAGCGGGTCGCAGAGCCCGACACGCCGATTCCCTTCAGCCCGATACTGGAAAGCTATGTAATACCCAACGAGAGAAGCATAATCAAGGCGGTGAAGCAAATAACGTGAAAGGTGAACTGCTTTGGCCACAAGAATCTTGATGCCTAAACTTAGCCTAACAATGAAGACAGGCAGCGTAGTCCAATGGTTCAAGAAGGAAGGCGAGGCGGTGAAAAAGGGCGAACCCGTCGTTGAGATCCTCTCAGAAAAAGTCACATACGATGTTGAAGCCCCAGCCACAGGAATCCTCAAGAAGGTTATGGCTGAAGAAGGCATGGACTTGCCAGTTGGAGCGACTCTCGCCTTCATAGCCGCGCCCGACGAAGAGGTGCCCGAAGCAGAGAGGAGGGAAGCAGCTGCAGCTGCGACAACTGGAGTTAGCGAGAAGGTTTCAGTAGAGGAAGAAACAGAGGCTCATTTAGTCAGGGAACGAGTCCTAGCTTCACCTGCGGCAAAGAGGCTAGCTAGAGAACATCACGTCGATTTGGCAAGGTTGCAGGGCACTGGTCCCGAAGGCAGGATCGTGGAAGAAGACGTCAAACGCTCCTTGGACGAACAGAGAGGGCTAACACCACGCGTGAAGGAGGAGTATCCTTTGACTGGCATAAGGAAGATGACGGCGGAACGCGTAGCCTCAAGTTTCCAGACTGCGCCGCATAGCTTCATAATAATGGACGCCGACATGACAAACGCTGCAACCCTGCGAGAGAAGACTCGGGTTTCTTACACCGCCATTCTGGTTTCCGCTGCAGCAAAGGCTCTGCACGAACATCCCACTGTGAACTCTACGCTCGCCGAGGGAAAGACCAGGATTTACGAGGACGTTAACGTTGGGGTCGCCGTTTCCACGGAGAAGGGCTTAGTCGTGCCCGTCATCCGTAACGCTGACAGGAAAAGCCTCGCAGCAGTCTCTTCTGAACTGGCAGAACTTGTCAGTAAGGCGAGAGAAGGGAGACTGTCGAAGGAAGAGTTGAGCGGAGGGACCTTCACGGTCACGAATCTGGGCATGTACGACGTTGACATGTTCATACCCATAATTAATCCTCCAGAAGCCGCCATCCTCGCAACTGGGCGAATAGCAAAGAAAGCTCTAGCTATGAATGAAGGAGTGACAGTCAAGCCGATGATGACTCTGACGCTTGCCTACGACCACAGGATAATTGACGGTGCACCCGCTGCCACGTTCTTGAGGAGAATAAGAAAAATAGTGGAAGAGGAACTTGTGCAGCTCGCTGAATAGGCAAAGGGCACTGCTTCACTTAGGCTGAAGATGGCTTCTTCTTCCGGATTAAGCCAGAACGCTCAGCCAAAGTGTAGACTAGCCACGCGATGACTCCGTAGATGACGCCGTTGAAGGCGGCTACAATAAGCGTTGTCGCGGCAATTCCAAGCACCAGATAGTCTGTCTCAGGCAGACTCAAGGAGTCATAGACCATCTTTCCAGGCGGAAGGTCAGAGTAGGCAAGAGTCGCGATCAGGAATATCAGGAAGACGACTGCGAAGATTATGGCACCTCTCAAGGTTTCACGCTCAAACTAGGAGTACTTTGCGGGTGTTACCTTATAACGATTGCCGATGGCTTGGAAAATCTTAAGTGTGTCATGGTCTTCTCTGAAACCCTAAGTGAATGTCTCTTGAAAGCCGCAGTCTACTACAGCCTCGACAGCGTCATAACCCAAGACGTGCCCGTCCCAAGAATCGGTGCAGAAGAACTTCTAGTTGAGATGCATGCCTGCGGAGTCTGCGGCTCCGACCTCATGGGGTGGTACGTGAAGGCAAGGGCGCCCCTCGTCCTCGGGCACGAACCGGCTGGAGTAGTGGTTAAGGTGGGCAGCAGGGTGAAAGGGTTTCAAGAGGGCGACAGGGTCTTCGCGCATCATCATGTCGCCTGCTTAAACTGCCACTACTGCAGACACGGAGCGTTCACACTCTGCGAGCAATTCGCCAAGACACACCTAGAACCAGGCGGCTTCGCCGAGTACTTCAAGGTTCCAGCACCGAACCTTCAGACAGACACGCTGAAAATCCCCATTGAAATGTCCTTCGAAGAAGCCACACTCATCGAGCCAACAGGCTGCTGCATTCGCGCTCTCAACAAATGCCAAGTTCAGCCGGCCGATTCCGCCGTGGTCGTGGGAGCGGGACCGTCGGGAATAATCTTCACGACGCTTCTAAAAACCTTCGGTGCGGACCAAATAATCGTCACCGATTTTGTCGATTACAGGCTCAAGGCGGCGAAGACTGCTGGCGCCGACTTGACCGTTAACCCTGAGAGAGACAGCCTCTTGGACGCGGTTAAGAAGGCAACAGACGGAAGAGGCGCAGATCTTGTCATCGTATCGGCACCCAACGTTAACGCGTACCTGGCTGGAATCGAGCTATGCAGAAGAGGCGGTACCCTATGCGCCTTCGCACCCACCCAACCTGGAGAGTTCATGCGGGTGAGCCCAAACAAGCTGTTCTTCTCCGAGGTCAAGCTCGTGCCCTCGTACTCCGCCTCCCACCTCGAGACGCGCACGGCCCTCAAACTCATACAGAAGAAGCACGTGGATGCAAAGAAACTGATAACGCACAGGTTTCCGCTGAGCAAGACGGCCGAAGCCCTCCAGATGGCGGCAAGGAGCAAAGAGTGCATCAAAGTGGTGGTCTTGAATGGACGTTGAAACGATGAAGGCCGCTATGCTTCACGGGGTGCGGGATCTCAGAATCGAGGAGATTGAGAAGCCAAGAATAGGCGCCGGCGAAGTGCTAGTCAAGGTTAGAGCGGCGACCACTTGTGGCACTGACTTGAAGATTCTCCAGAGAGGATACGTCGAAAAGGTCATCACGCTGCCCACCGTCTTTGGGCACGAGTGGGCTGGAGACGTGGTGGAAGTGGGCGAAGGCATAACATGGCCGAGGGAGGACATGCGCATTCGAGCCGGCAACAGTGCCCCCTGTCTCAGGTGTAAAATGTGTCAGAAGGGCAAGTTTAACCTCTGTGAGGACATGGTCTGGCTGTGGGGTGCTTACGCCGAGTACATCAGAGTACCGGCTCGAACAGTCTCGGTGAACGCGCAGGAAATCCCATCACATGTTTCTTATGAAGAAGCAGCAGTTGCAGAGCCCTTAGCCTGTGTCCTCCATGGAGCAGAAAAGGTCGGCGTGACGCTCGGCGATTCCCTGGTCATAATCGGGGCAGGACCCATAGGGCTCCTCCACCTCCTCGTCGCAAAGAAGCTCGGCGCGGAAAGGGTGATAGTGACTGACTTGGTGGAGGAGAGGCTGGAGCTGGCCTTGAAGCTGGGAGCAGATGGAACAGTAAACGCGACGACAGAGGACGCTGAAGAAGGAGTCAAACGGTTGACAGACGGACATGGCGCTAACGTGGTGATTGAAGCCATCGGGTTGCCCTCAACGTGGGAGCAGGCGTTGAGAATGGTGTGCAAAGGGGGAAGAGTGCTCGAATTCGGAGGCTGCCCCCCTGGAAGTGAGATCCATGTGGACACTGAGCTACTCCACTATGATGAAGTTACCGTCATGGGGGCTTTCCACGCAACACCCGCGGACTTCAAGCAGGCCTTAAACCTCATAGCTTCAGGGACGCTGAACGTGAAGCCTCTCATCACTAGAAAGATGCCGCTGAACCAGATCCGAGAAGCATTTGAGATTCTGGGCTCGTCAAAGTCTGAGGTAAAAATCGCCATACAGCCCTGAACCTGCGCAGCGAAGACCGCCATGGTTAGGAGTACCTCTGCGATAATGTTGGCGGCCTCTGTTTACGCAGAGTTTAAATGTCGAATTCTGTGTATGCTGTTGTTATTGCGAGGCCGCGAAAGATGACAAAGTATGTCTTCATCACCGGCGGCGTGCTTTCTTCTGTAGGCAAAGGCATCCTCACCTCCTCGGTCGGCAAAATGCTTCAAACGAGAGACGTGAAGGTCACAGCCATCAAAGTCGACCCATACGTGAACGTAGACGCGGGTACGATGAACCCCTATATGCACGGCGAAGTCTACGTCACAGACGACGGCGGCGAAACCGACTTGGACTTGGGCTGGTATGAACGGTTCCTCGACCTCGACCTCACCGTAGATAACAACGTCACCACGGGCATGGTCTATAGGACGGTGATTGAGAAGGAACGAAAGGGCGATTACCTTGGACGCTGCGTCCAAATTGTACCCCATGTCACGGACGAAATCAAGCGACGCATCCGCAATGTAGCCAAGAAATCAGAAGTCGACGTCGTCTTAACCGAGTGCGGAGGCACGGTAGGTGACATAGAAGGCTTACCTTTCCTCGAAGCAATAAGGCAGATGCGTCTCGAAGAAGGATACGAGAATACCCTCTATATCCACGTAGCCTTAGTCCCCATACTCGACGTCACGAACGAGATGAAAACCAAGCCGCTGCAACACAGCGTGAACGAACTTCGCCGCATAGGCATACAGCCCGACACGATTGTGGCGAGGTCTACGAAGATGATTGATGTCGAATCGAGGCGGAAGATCGCCCTCTTCGGGACGATACCTGAGAACGCGGTTTTCTGTTCCTACAACGTCCAATCGATCTACGAGGTTCCGCTGATATTGGACGAACAGGGGATGGGCGACTTCATCACACACCGTCTATGTCTGTGCGGAGAGAAGCCGAAGTGGGAAAAATGGAAGGAATTCGTTACTGCCATGTTGAACCCACGTCACGAAATCAGAGTAGTCCTAGTGGGCAAATACGCTGGTTTGACAGATAGCTATGTGAGCATGAGTGAAGCATTTAGACACGCTGGGGCAGCATGTCAAGCCAAAGTGCGGTTAGATTACATCGAGGCGGAGCGCCTGGAGAAACGTCCCGAAAGCATGGAGACGCTCAAGGACTATGATGGCATATTCGTTCCTTACGGGTTTGGTCCAAGGGGTACCGAGGGCAAAATCGCGGCGATCCAGTATGCAAGAGAGAGAGACGTACCCTTCTTAGGGATATGCTACGGCTTTCAGCTCGCTGTGGTAGAGTTCGCGAGGCACGTGTGCGGGCTGAACGAGGCAAACAGCACCGAAATCGACTCCTCGACACCTTTCCCGGTCATAGATCTCATGCCTGAGCAGAAAGAAGTGGAAGCGAAGGGCGCCACGATGCGACTCGGCGCTCACAGAGTAATCGTCAGCAAGGATACTATGGCTTATGCCCTGTACCAGTCTGAGGAAATCTACGAGCGGCACCGCCACAGGTACGAGGTCAACCCTGAGCACAGAAAGACGTTGGAGAAGAACGGCTTGGTGTTTTCGGGTAGAAGCGTGGACGGCAGAAGGATGGAGATCCTTGAGCTGCCGGGGCATTCCTTCTTCTTTGCTTCGCAATTCCACGGAGAGTTCAAAAGCCGTCCGAGTAGGCCCGACCCAGAGTATCATGGCTTCGTGAAGGCTTGCTTGGACAGGAAACTGAGACGCGTCAAAGCAGAACTTTGAGCTTGGATGCAAGCAGAACGTTTGGCAAACGTAATATAGGGAAGAGGCTAATTGCCATTGTCTTTCATGTTGGATGTCATGGTACATGGGTGATCGACGCAGGGTATTGCTCAGAACTGCTCCTTTCTTCGTCGTCGGTGTCGTCGTCTTCGTCGCCTACCTTGTCCTCTTCGTGAACATCCCGGAGATGATAAGCGTTATCCAAGGCGCCGACATGCTGGTCTATTCGCTAGCTGCTGTGACCATGATTCTGGAAGTCTTTTTCTTCACGCTGAGCTGGCAGTACCTCCTAATCCCCTTGTCCGTGAGAGTTTCCTTGAGAAAGGCGTTCGCATATGTTTGGGTCGGCGCTTTCACTGACCTGCTAATCCCGGCTGAATCGGTGAGTGGAGAAGTGGCTAAGGCGTACCTCATGTCTAAGGAGCCAAATGCCAACCCCGGGAAAGTGATCGCTTCTCTCGTTAGTCAGCGTATCTTGGGTACCGTCGCGACCACAGCAACCCTCTTTGTGGGCTTCCTCCTGCTGCTGACGCTCAACTACGCGATCTCAACCTGGATGCTGCAGATTCTTCTGCTGATGACCCTGCTGAGCGCAGTTGCCTTCGCGTTTCTAATGACGATCTGTGTTCGAGAGGACTGGACGGAACGGCTCGTCAACGCGGTAATGCGTTTTGCGGAGTGGTGTTCAAGGGGACGCTTCAAACGGGAACGTTTTCAGAACAAGATCGTTACTGCGGTGAGAGCCTTCTACCGCGCGCTCAGAACCTTCGGCTCCAATCCCACCAAGCTCGTCCTGCCCATCCTCTTCTACACGGTGGCCTGGCTAAGCAGCATCGCAATAGTCTTCCTCGTGTTCGTGTCCATAGGCTACGTGGAGCCCAACATACCCGTTCTTCTGCTGAAAGTGATTATTGTCTCCTCACTCATGGTGACGATAAAGTCCATTCCAGTAGGAGTGCCCGCTGAAGTGGGGCTGCCGGACATCATCATGACGACGCTGTTCATCCTCTTCGCCGTACCACCAGACATCAGTGCAGCCGCCACGATCCTCACAAGGGTTTTGACCGTGTGGCTCAGATTCTTCATCGGATTCGCCGCGATGCAGTGGGTCGGAGTGAAAGGCTTGATGGACAGTGGGCTTTTTGGCAGACCGAAGGACCAAGTATGAGATTTACGCCAACCTACTCAACATAGTGGCCAAGCGAGGCACCTGCGGCGTGACACGCGCCTCCTACGGGGCGAACCTACCCGTGGACAGAGCAAAAAAGGCGTTGGCTTTCCTAGCCACAAGAGGCTTCGTCAAAGAGGACATCGTCGGCGACTCGAAGGTCTACAAAGTTACCAAACGTGGTTTAGAGTATTTGGAAATCTTCAAGCAGATGCGCAAGCTCTTCGCAGCTTTGGAAGAAGGAATCTAGCGTAACCTTCGGCTGATCTACGCGGATATTTCAACTCCCGGAATCTTTACTCTCTCATAAACTGTGTCGAAAACCTTCGCCATGACGCTGATCCAAATGAGGTAAATCAGCGCCACGAAGGAGTAGATTTCCAGATGCCTGTAGTAGTAGCCTGCTAGACTCCTGCCAACTGCGGTCAAGTCTCCCACTCCGATATACAACAACGCCGGAGTGCTCTTCGCCAGCGAAGCGAATTCGTTACTCCACGCAGGTATCACGAGTCTCCACGCTTGGGGTAGAACAACGAAGATGATTGTCTGGACTTTGGAAAGCCCGACTGAAAGCCCAGCCGCCATCTGATCTGTTGAGACTGCTTCTATCGCTCCCTTCAGGTATCCTTTCTGGTAGGCTGCGCTATTGAGGCTGAAGATTAGGAATCCCACTATGAAGGGGTTTATTATCGTGCTGAGCAGTGCAGGAACCGTGAAATAGAGTAAGTAGAGCTGTATGAGGATTGGGCTTCCTCTGAAGAACTCCACGTAGAGCCTTATTGTGTTTGAGAGCACCTTTCCGCCGTACAGGTCCCCTATGGCAAGAAGAGTCCCTAGACCAAGCCCGGCCAATGACCCAAATACTGTAAACTCGACGGTTGTAATGAAGCCTTGTAGAAATCTCGGAAGATATTCTATGAGGAAATCCGCACTACTCCCTCCGCGTCCGCTTGATCAGTCTCGCCATGAATTTTTTCGCTCTCTCACTTCTGGGGTTCGTAAAAAAGAGCTCGGGCGGGCCAGTCTCGATTATCGAGCCTTCGTCGAAGAATATCATCTCATCAGCTACTTCTCTAGCGAAAGGCATCTCATGGCTGACTATCAGCATTGTAGTCCCCCTTCCTGCCAAGTCGCGCAGTGTATCTATGACTTCACCTGTCAGTTCCGGGTCAAGGGCAGAGGTGGGCTCGTCGAGCAATATTATGGCGGGGTCACGTGCCAAGGCCCTGGCTATTCCCACCCTCTGCTGCTGTCCGCCTGACATCTGAGCGGGAAAACAGTGTCCCCATTCTGCCATCTTCACGGTTGTTAGAGCCGCCAGAGCCCTGTTTCTAGCCTCTTCCTTTGACAATTTCACCACACGTCTCAGGGCTAACTCCACGTTTCCAACGGCGTTCAGGTGACGGAAGAGCCAGATGTGCTGGAACACGAAGCCGATTCTAGCCCTTGCCCTGTTCAGGTTGACCCCTGGCTTTGTCAAACATTCGCCTCTGAGGAAAACGTCCCCCTTTGTCGGCGTCGTCAACAAAGACAAGCATCTAAGAAGTGTGCTCTTCCCCGAGCCGCTTGGTCCGAATACTAGTTTTATCTCACCCTCTTTGATTTTTAGCGAAACATCCTTTACTGCAGTGATATTTCCGTAGATTTTCCACAGATTCTTGCATTCCATCACGGGCTCTGTCATTTTCTCTAAAGCCCCAGTTGCTTCTTCTTTCTGGTCCCCCATTTGTCCAGCCATGTTGCTAAGGGAAAAGTGAGGAGGATGTAGAGAAAAGCAGCCCCTAAGAGGGGGGTGAGCGTGTCATTCGTTGTCTTCCTGATTCTGTCAGCCCTTTCCATTATGTCGGCTACTCCGATCGCGAAGGCATACGATGAATCCTTGACGAGCAGTGCATATTCGCTGCCGAGACCTGGTGTCGAAAAGGTGAAAACTTGAGGCGTCATAACGTGGAGTATTGACTGCATCCTTGAGAGCCCTATGGAGCTTGCCGCCACCATCTGCTCATCTCCTACGCCTCTAATCGCTCCTCTAAATATCTGAGACTGATTAGCCGCACTCCTCATCCCTAAGGCGAAGGTTGCAGTGAAGAACGGGTCCTTGAAGGGAAAACGGAGGAAGAAACC
>CAYNAW010000033.1:0-15583 GCA_964395545.1 uncultured Candidatus Bathyarchaeia archaeon
TCAGGATTCTTCACGCAGAATGGCGGACATCTTATCCATGAATTCGTAGTTTTCGTTAGTGAGTACTGAGCAGTCTTCCAAGCAACGCGCACGCATGCTTGCCGTCTGTTTGACCGGACAAGTTGGGAAGCACGTGCTACCCCGCATCAGTCCTTCTCTCTGTCCCGTGGAATGTCGTTGGTTGAGTCTTGATCTTGTTCCACAGCAGACGACTGCCGATGATAATGAGGGGGTATGCGATAATCCAGGTCATCGAGTAGAGCTCCCCGTAGTAGTCGTGGAACAATCCCCAGTCGCCGCCGTCTATGGCGATTATGAAAATCGTGGCGATTCTCATGGCGTTGATCAAATACGTCACGATCGCGCCGAACGCAAAGTAAGCTATTCTGAAACGCCAGCGAATCGGGGTTCGCTTCAGAAACAGCGCGATGACGATGGTGTAGATGAAGAGGCTTTGCACGCCAGAACAGGGCCAAGCGATGCCGAACCCAGCACCTCGCCCGATCGAATCCTCAACCCGGAGGTGGGGCACCGAGCCGTACACGGGGTCGTTTACGATCTGCGTCAGAGTTGTTCGATAGCCCAGCAGGTTCAGGATGCCCGTGGCTAGTCCTACGGCTGGGGGAACGAAGATTTGCAGGGGGGCAAATCGTCCATACGGATAGAGGTTGTCGATCATGTATACCGTCCCGACTGCGCCCAGGAAGACGGCGGAAATAGAGAAGATGCCCAGCCCATCGCGCCCGTAGGCAAGGGCTACGGCGGCCGTGAATGCGCCTGCAAAGACCAGGTATTCGATTGCCAGGGGCATCAGGTTGGAAAGCGGGACGTTGAACTGGCGGGCGAACTCGACAACCATCCCCTCTAGGCCGAGGAAGTTCTCGGCCACAACGTATACGGTTGGCAGCAGCAGCACCGCGGCCAAGACGGCCATGTGCACTGGTCCTAACGCCTTAAGCTTCGGGGACCGCAGCTTCTCCCAGTCCATTACCAGCTCCAGAATGACCAGCCACAGGAAGAACAGGTAGAACGTTCGGCCCTTCCACGTGGCATTGAATGACGGGGCATCCAGTTGATAGAGGATGACAAAGGGAACTGTGAAGCTTACGTAGATTAGAAGGAACAGCAAGGCGTATCGATGTTTGCCCAGATAGACTAGGCATGTTCTCATCCAGTTTTGCAGGTCGTCGATTCTGCTGTGCAGCCTGGATTCCTCTACATCACTTACCTGTTCAGATATAATATGTATCGGTTCAGAAGGATGGGCGCGTGCCTTATCCACGCTCTTGGTCCGTCGATCCGCGGGCGTCTCAGCAGGAGTTGCGCGTGCGCATAATGGGCTACTTTGATCATGGAATCCCAACTTCAGGTGGATAGTGGTCAATTTACGTCTTTCCGTTGTCGACATAAGAGTGTGTACCGAACCTTCGATAGTGGCTGAGGATCGTATTTGTCCATAGAACACTCTTCCATAATCCATATAGGCTCCTACGCCCTAGTCTTCTTTGCTCACAACGTGACGTGAGAAACCGAGTGAAGAGAGTTGAGAACCGTGACCCCTACTATGGAGTTTTCACCGTGCATCAGCGAGGCGCATGCGTTTCTGGTATCTGAATCTAGGGGAGAGGAAAAGTGAGGCTTGACCAAATAGTGGCGGCTCTGCTGCTCGCTTCCCTGCTTCTGCTAGCGGCTACGGGGTCGCTGCCCGCTGCAAGGGGGACTACGGGCCCACGCGGCGAGGACCTCGTTATCCACTTCTACTCTAACGTTACTGAGGCCTACCTCGGTCTCAAGGCAGGTGACGTGGATCTCGTGCTGGAGGACCTTCCCAAAGATCTGGCCACCCTCGCGCGCGAGGATTCTAACCTGGTGCTGGCGCCCGTTGCTGGCTACAACATGTACGAGTTTGACCTCAACAACAACTGGTCTATCCCCAGCTACCCGGGAATCCGTTCGCCTATGAATTACTCTCAGATGCGGCAAGCCGTCGCGTGGCTAACGGATAAGAATCACATCGTCGACGTCATCTGCGACGGTTTTGCCGAACGTATCGACCAGGCGATTGCAGCTCCCCTCAAAGGGTGGGCCAACATGTCCATGTGGTATCCCAACTACCCGTATGAGTATGACCCGTTCGCCGCAAAAGCCGTACTGGACAGCACGTTTCCCGAAGGCACCACGCCGAACCCGTACTACGACCCAAGCTTTCCAGGCTCAGCCCTAAGCCTTCGCACATACCCGGCTGACCATTCGCTGGCGGGACAGGATTTGGACCCGGTGAAGATATGCGTGCGAAGTGACGTTTTGTACATGTTGAAAGCTGGTCGCCTAGTTTACGGAAACATGAGAAAGCACGGCATTCCCTGCGATGTTCGTGAAGGGCCGTCCTCTGCCTTCTACAGCTTAGTGCTTCATGAGTTCAACTACCACTTCTACACCGGCGGCTGGAAGGTCGGACGATTCCCCTCCATGACGCTCTACAGTCTATATCACAGCGACAACATCGGCCCTCTCGGGGGCAACTACGTTACCGGCGTACGGCCGGGGGTGCCAACCCATCCCAAACTCGACCGGCTCTTGAAAGGTGGTCGCTGGGTAGACAGCTACAGCGAGGCGGTCACGAACACCAAGCTGGCAGCCGGCTACATGACCGAGATCTGCGTTACGGTCCCGTTGTACAGTCTGCGGTCCTACTATTCTTACAGCAGCAAGCTACTGGGTGTTGTCAACATGGAAGGACACGGACTGGAGAACGATTACACGTTCATGAACGCCTACAGAACTGAGGGCGGTCCCATCCGATGCGCAACCATAAACCCCCCGAGCGCCATGAACATCATATACTCAAACTGGATCTACGACTGGCAGTGTCTGGACCGAATGAACCTGTTTAGCGGCGTTGCGAAAGCCCCATACAACCCCGTCCTCGACATGGCCGGGTTCACGCGCGACTGGGAAACCACCACGTGGGACGACGGAGGCACGCCGAAGACAAAGCTGGCCATGTCCTTCAGGAGCGATGGCTACTTCGTCAAGCCGGTGAGCGGCGACCTTGGTCGAAACGTGAACGCCACCCACTACTTCGCGAGCGCATGGTATTACCTCCAGAGCCCTGAATGGTGGGGCAGTTCCGACTTCTGGGACCTCCACCACATCGACATCACCGGCCCTTACTCGGTCGAGATCTACTTCGACACCTACAGCTACTGGAATACCTACCTCTGCCAAGGCTTCCTTCTGCCAGTGGACACATGGGCACAACACGACGAGTTGATCACCATCAGAACTGAAACCTCCGCCAGTCAGACAACTCCCAGTCTCATCGAGCTCGATGCTCCCATCTGGATCGAATACGTCACGTTCAACGGACTTCCCTTGACCATGCTTACCGACTATAACCTGGTAAACGCTGCTCCCGGAACTTCGTACGGCAATGCCGTTCTCTCCATCTACAGCAGCCTAGGCACGGGTGAACTGGAAGTGAAATACTGGGCCATTACCTCCCCCGCCAACGGCTACACCCCCGCCAACTTGCCGTGGCAAGACATCTTCGAAGGCGCGGGCATGTACTACGCGACCGACTTTGCACCCGGCGCAGGCGGCTACCTCGCGTTGAAGCGGAACCCGTTCTACTACATGGACACCCCGCTGCTCGGCGACATCGACTTCGTCCGGAAGCCCACCGGCGCCTTCAAAGTCGACATCTTCGACCTAGCCATAGCAGGCGCTGCCTACGGCAGCCAAGGCGTCGAGTTCCCCTCGAGAAACTGGTTCCCCGGCGCCGACTTGGCGCCCAGCGGCGGAGTCGTGGACATCTTCGACTTGGTCACCGTCGCTGGGACCAACTGGGACCGTGAATACGACTTTCCCGAATGACACCCGCACGTTGCCTCGTTCCCTCTTTTTCTCGTGCCTTCGGACATCGCCGCGCAACGCACTGCCCAGAGCAAAAAAGTGTTTAAGCTGCTCAGAACCCATATAGTTGGGGTTGCGTCCGATGTCTGACAGACCTTGGGGCGTCGCCGGCGTGGCCGTTCTTACGTTGCTGGGCGGCGGCTGCCTCTTCCTTTACGCTATTGTGGTGGTCGCACTAGGCGCCATGGGTCATGCCGGGACGCCTACCGATCTGGCTGCGATGCTTCGCCTCCAATCGTTGGTTCTTCCACCTCTTGCCCTCTCCTCTCTCTGTGTCGTCGCAGCGGTCGGGATTCTCATGCGGGCTAGATTCGCTCGGCATCTGTCCACCTTGCTGTGGATTCTCTCCATCGCCTATCTTGTTTACGCCGCCTTCACCTGGCTTCCGCTTCCGGCACCAATGGGCTATGTGCCCGTCGCGGCAGTGATTGTCGTGAACCTGATTTTCCTCGCCTATTTCCAGTCTGGAGAGGTCAAGCGCTACTTCAACCCGCGGTGATGCTCGCATGGGCATGTAGACGAGGGATCCGCGCGCCTCTCGAGCCCTCGTAGGCAGCCTGCACTGGGTTCTTAGGAAGCATGTTACCCCTTGACAGGACGATTAGAGAGGCGTTGAATGGCCTTCACGCTAACGCAGCGCTTGATCGGGGCTTCGCAGGGTTCAGCCTCGAAGATCTGTTGATGGGCCGAAGATGCCTCCACTATAAGCGTGCATGCATTCGAAATGGCTAAATGGTCGCGGGCGATACTGAGGAGGGGGATGGTGGCCATGTTGAACCGTTGGCTGCTGACGCTGCTCGCCGTGCTTGTGGCTGCGGTGGCGGTTGGCTGGGCAGCGCCGGACAAGTTCGGCGGGGCGATTGCGGTCTACACCTTCGTGTTTGTGGGGCTGTTTTTCGGCGCCTTTGGATTACTGTGGGGGGCAAGTGTCCGTGATGCTTCGGTGAACGATTGGGTGGCAGACGTCGGAAGGATGGAGGTGAGTAGTCGACACTACGGGACGTGGCTTTACGAGAATAGACGACGACAGTGGGCTGCCGAGGTCACCCTCGTCGCCGTGGGGTTCGCAGTTTTCATTGGCGCGTTCTTGTGCTCCGGCACATTTTCGTATGAGAATTCGATCGTCGGGTTTGTGACCGCGCTAGTCCTTCTGATGACAGTGGCGCTTTGCTGGTACAGAGGATTCTGGAAACCACGAACCGAAACACCAGCACCGCAAGTCCCACAGAGCGTTGAGGCTGAATGGCGAGACAAGCGACTGTAAGCGGTGCGGGGGCAACGCCGTGCGGGCAGCTTTTGCGTGCGGACTTGGTTGCGTGTACGTAGACGAGGGAATCTTTAACTAGCGTCTGCGGCTTGTTAGCTGGGTGAACTAGAATGCTGTTTGAAACCGTGAAGGCTGAAGTCGTGTCTCACCTCTCGTACATGGTGGGCTCTAAGGCTGAAGCGGCCGTCATCGATCCTCGAAGAGACGTCCAGGTCTACTTGGACATCGCGGCGCGGTGGGGGGTCCAAATCAAGTACGTGTTTGAAACGCACCGGAATGAAGACTATGTGATCGGATCCGTCGAGCTAGGCAACGCGACCGGTGCCACCGTGCTCCATGGTCCTGGGTTGCCGTGGGGCTACGGCAAAACCGTCAAGGACAACCAAGAGTTCACGGTGGGATCATTGAAGATTAGGGCCCTGCACACACCGGGGCACTCGCCGGAGAGCACCAGCTACGTGCTGTCAGATTCTGAAGCAGGCGGTCAAGCCATCATGGTGTTCACCGGAGACACCCTGTTCGTCGGAGACGTGGGCCGAACCGATTTTCTGGGTCCCCGGAAGACGCCCCTGATGAGTCGAAAGCTGTATGACAGCCTGAAGACCCGTCTTCTGCCGCTAGGCGACGGCGTAATCGTGTGCCCCGCGCACGGGGCCGGGTCAGTCTGCGGAGGCAAGATCCGAGAGCGAGAAATCAGCACGCTGGGGATTGAGAAGGCGACGAACCCGATGCTGCAACTCAGCCGCAAGGCGTTTGTGGCCTACAAACTGTCCGAGAAGCATCAGACACCGCCGTACTTCAAGACGATGGAGGTCTACAACCTGAAGGGGCCGCCGGTGCTGGGCGGGCTGCCGAGTCCCAGCGCGCTGAAGCCGGCCGAGTTCAAGGCGCAAGTGAGCCAGGGCGCGTTCATCGTGGATGTCCGGTCTCCGGTGGCGTTCGGCGGGGCGCATGTACCGGGGTCGTTCAGCCTGCCGCCGAGCCGACTGTCCAACGCAGGATGGGTGCTAACGTACGATCGACCGATTCTACTAGTCGTGGACGGTCCGGAAACCCTGGATTTCGCCGTGCGGAACCTGGTGCGCCTAGGCTTCGACCGATTAGCGGGCTACCTGGCAGGCGGGCTGGAGGCGTGGTACAAGGAAGGACTGCCGGTCGGGAAGGTGGAACTAGTCACGGTGCAGGACCTTCAACAACGGATGGCTTCACAGGAGTCCCTCACGATTGTGGATGTTCGCAGAGAGAGCGAATGGCTCGAAGGCCACATTGAAGGCTCGAGGCAGATCTACGTGGGACACTTGGCGAAGCAGGCGCGCACACTCCCGCGCCGAGGTCCGGTGGTGGTCATCTGTAAGACCGGCAACCGGTCAAGCTTCGGCGCCAGCGTGTTATTGCGCGCAGGATTCGACCGGGTCGGCAACTGCTTGGGCGGCATTGACGCGTGGACCAGTTCCAGCTATCCGTTAGTCAAGTAATGCCGCGTGGCAGAGCTAGCTTTAAAAGACAATCCGCTGACGTAGAAGGGAAGGACCAACTATGTTTCCTCTCGGAATTGAACCGTACCTGATCGGGGGGCTACTAGCTGGCGTGGGAGTCAGCCTCATCTACCTGGTCACGGGGCTGCACGCCACCCAGAGCAGCTTCTTCACTACCACGCTGTCCTGGTTCTCGAAAAGGAAGCATTTTCAGAAGGAAAGCAATCTCCAGGAGCGAAGCTGGCGGCTGTTCTTGGCCACCGGCCTGGTGATAGGCGCACTCATCTATACGTTGACGCTTTCGCCCACAGGCTTTTGGATGACGTCAGTGCAGGTGTGGCGGTTGGCGTTAGGCGGACTGCTGGTGGGCTTCGGCACGCGGCTGTCGCAGGGATGCACGTCCGGTCACGGAATAAGCGGTTTGGCATCACTGTCTATGACGTCTTTGTACGCTGTCCTCGTTTTTATGGGAGTGGCAATCGTTACTGCGAACCTCGTTCAACTGCTCGGGGTGTCGCCGTGAACAAGCAGAACATAGTCGTGCTCATCGGCGGCGTCTTCTTCGGCTTCGGACTGGCCTACAGCGGCATGACACAACAGGAAATCGTCCTCTCGTTCCTCCACCTCAGAGACCTGGGGCTGATATTCGTTATGGGAGGCGCAGCGTTCGTCACATTCTTTGCCGTGAACGTGGTTCCCAGGTACCTCAAGGCGCCGCTGCTCGGAGGCAAGTTCAAGCCTCGACGAGCCCCCCTGTCGCGCAACGTCATAATCGGGGCCATCATCTTCGGCGTGGGGTGGGGTCTTTCCGGCCAATGCCCCGGCTCGGCCGTGGCAAGCTTCGGAACTGGAAACCTCCCCGTTCTGGTCGGCTTGGCGGCTATGTTCATCGGCGCTTATGTGAGAGGATTGCTGGACAAGCGATGAGACGCGCCGGCGCGTCCGCCGACTCGAGCGTTGCCACAGGGATCGATCTCCTGCCTGACCGTGTCGAACAGCCGCGTGCATCAAACGACCCTAGCCCCTCAGAATCTCCATAGAACGAGTCTCGCCTAGGGGATGGGCAGAATCCACACCACGGCCAAGGCGATTAGCAATGTGGGGATTGCGATCAGAATGCCGGTTTTGATGAGTTTGTCCTTTGAAATCTGGCCTGTTGAATAAACGAGCGCGGTTGAGGGGACGCCGACGGGAGTTATGAACGCGATGGTGGCAGACAGTGCCACGGTCATGACGAGGGGCACAGGATTCACCCCTAAAACGTGTGCCGCGTCAATCGCTACGGGGATTAAAATGGCCGCGGTGGCGCTGTTGGAGATGAAATTCGTCAGCACCATGGAAATCAAGCTCATGACGAGAAGCATAAGTATCGTAGGAAGGGAGCCATGCAGGGACGCTAATGCACCGCTCATGATGCCGGCCGCGCCCGAGACGATCATGGCTTCGCCGAGCAGGATGCCGCCGCCGACCAGGAAAATCAGTTCCCACTGAATTTGCTGCAGGTCCTTCAAATCCAGCAGGTTGAGTCCGAACATGGTCAAGACCGCAAGGATCGACACGATTGCCGCGCTGGAGACCGACGTGGGGAGTCCCAGCCACACTTCGATTTGGCTTCCCAGGAACCATAAGAGCACGGTGCCTGCGAAGACCAGCATCACTTTCCTCTGCGAACCCGTCAATTGTTGACTTTGCCTTTTCTGTTCCACGACCGCGTCGAGATTCAGCGTCAGCTTCGGAGATGGATACATCTGCTTCAAGATAAGAAAGGCGATTCCCAACGAGAGCAACGAAGCCGGCAAGCCGTAATACGCCCACTGCAAGAAGCCAAACGGCACGGTTCCCCCCAACAACGCTGCAGCGATCATGGCAGGTGTACTTCCCGTAAGCATCGCCATACCACCGATCGACGCGCTGATGGATACGCCTAGAAGCAGCTTCATTCGAAGATTCCCCAGCTCGGCGGGCATCGCGTTCATGATGGACAGAATCACGGGCAAAATCACCGCAATCGCCACGGTGTTCGACATCCACCAGCTCAGGAACGCCGCGGTGAACATGACGAGCAAGACGAGCCGGTCGATTGATCCTTTTGAGGACGTCAACAGATTATAGCCGATCCACTTATCAAGCCCGTGTTTTCGAATCGACTGCCCCAACACTAGGCCTCCGATCATAAGGAAAATAATCGAATTCGAAAACGGCGCAAAGGCCTCATTCGGCGGAAACACGCCCAGCAGGGTAAGGACCACCGGAATCATCAGCCCGGTGATGGGCAGCGGAAATACCTCAAGCGCCCAACATCCCGCCCCGAAGGCAAACGTAGCCAAAGTTCGTCGCACGATTTCAGGCTGACCAGACGTCACAAAGTACGCAACCGCGCCCATTAAGAGTGCCAGGAAGAAGTTCCGTCGGGAGTACAGGAACTTGTGGAGCCGCCGCGGTGTTGTATACGCAATCCACTCAATCCGGTTACACGAAACGCACTCGGCGTCCTCGGTGGCAGCTGCCTTCTTTCTCTTGTCGGCTGATTTGCCCATATTTCTAGCGCACCTCGAGGATTCCAAAGTCTATCGCGGCAAACAAGTTGCGGTGCACGCTTCACTTATGTCGGTATCTCGCAAGCAGGATTGACGCGACCACAGCGATTGCTATGATAGCGGCACTGGCGTGCGCAATCAGGACGAGGTTCGAGTACTCACTTTGCCGAGCGGCAATGCCTAAGGATGCCCAGATGATGACGAGCCCGTAGGCCACGTCTTTTCGCGTGGCTACGACGAGCAACGCAATCACCAATGCGACGATTAATATCAACGCCGCCCACGTTTCCTGACTCACTCCGAAGCCATCCCAAGACACTGACACCAATGTAACCGCCACGTTGGCGATCGAGGCGATCGTTATCCAGCCCAAGTACACGCTGAAGGGAACATGCACCGCCAGTCTCTCGCGCAACGGCACCGACTTGCCGATAGTGAGGCGCAGATAAATCGCAATCAAGGTGGCCAGGAGCAAGAACATGACGACGACGGATAGACTCAGGTACTCAAACTGCCAGAGGAACAACCACACCACGTTCAGCAGGCTACTCTGGACAAACAGCCACCCGATTTTTCCGTGATAATCCTTCCCTGCCTCACTGGGCAACGCTTGAAAAATCACAAAGATCCCCAGCAGAATGTAGATGACGCCCCAAATGGCGAACACGTAGCCCGCAGGCGTAACGAGCGTCGGGTACAAATCAGAAACGTCCGCCGTGACCTTGCCGCCGAGAAGCGTGGTGCTGCCGGCTAGACCGTTCACGATCACCGTCAACACAAAAGCCACTATGTTCACGTATTTCAACGGGGAGAAGCTGACCACTGCCATAGCCATCCTCTGAAAGCTCTGTCCTTCTATATGTTATATAAAACCATCGAGTGCGAGAAACACGTCAACATCGTTCGAATACGTGCAGAACTAAGCGACGCAACTGGTTCAGAGTCTGTAGTCGCCAAGCAAACCCCATCGATCAGTTCTATTGTAGTTCCTCTCAGAAGATACGAAGTCCACTATAACCGGGATTTGGTCGAACTTCGGATCGCGGTCGAAGAGAGCCCGATCACAGTATCTGATGGCCTCCAGAGCCAACGAGAGCTCAGCGCAGAAATGCGGTACCGCCACTTGGCTCGGCCAAAGACCCATCCTCCGCTCACATGACATTGGACCTTCAGCGAGAGCCCCTCGGCATCTCCTTGCAACTCGGCCAGCACCTCATCCCTCATCAGTCACGTGTACCATCCTGAAATCTGTTTCGTGCCGTAGCCCGGACCGATCGACAAGAAGAGGTCACCGGTCAAGTCGGAATGAGTCAACGTGTAGAACCTCGGCGTCGTCAGCACATCAGGCCGCATGCCCTGCGAGTACTTGATGTGCAGCTTCTCAGGGATTAATCGTGCCATGCCGATCCGCCTGGTCACTTCTTGACGAAGCTGGCAAAAGGCATATTAGCCTTTCCGAGCGCAAAGGATGCTATGAACTCCAAAGAGCGGCGGGAAATCATCGCCAAGTCGCCCATTTCCTTCAGCTACTTGAAGCGTTTCAATCTTGCTGCCGGCACCCTGCACCTGGTACAAGGCCTTTTGATGCTTTCTCTTGGCACTCTTCTAGAGTGGAACCGGGACATCTACACTTTCTATTTGAAGTTCACGGATCCATTCGAGATCGCTCCAAACCCGCAGGTCCTCTTCACTGCCAGCTACCTCGGCGTAATCGTTGCCTCGTTTCCGTTGATCTCCGCTTTGGCCCACTTCATGATCGCCTATCCGAAGAACCAAGACTACGTTGAGAACTTGAAGAAGGGGATGAACCCCTATCGTTGGTATGAATACGCTTTCTCCAGCTCGATCATGATCGTGCTCATCGCTTCCTTCGTAGGCGTTTGGGACTTCTGGTCGTTGGTCATGATTTTCGTGCTGAACGCCATGATGATCATGTTCGGATACCTGATGGAGGTAATCAATCAGCGCACTGAGAAGACCTCGTGGTCGGCCTTTCTGCTCGGCTGCATTTCAGGCGGAGTCCCGTGGGTCGTGCTGTACGCCTATTTCGTCGCTGCTATCACGTCCGCCAACACGAATCCGCCGGCATTTGTGTACATGATCTTCTTCATCTACTTCATCGTGTTCAACATCTTCGCCCTCAACATGGTTCTCCAATACAAAGGGGTCGGCCGCTGGAAAGACTACCTGTACGGCGAACGAGTCTACATCATCCTCAGCTTCGTCGCCAAAACCATCCTAGCCTGGCTGGTCTTCATCGGAATATTCGCACCGTTCTAGCACGTTCATCTGGCGCCCGCGACAAAGCCATGCCCGCGCTAGAACGAGACAAGTCTTAATTCCTTTTCGAGCACACCTAACCTGCACTGTGAGGCGTGAACCTTGGCTGTGTTACGATTGCCACGAATGAAGAAAACGGAAATCGAGAGAGTGATCACGGAGAACTTCCTGTGCCGAATCGCCTTCCGAGGGAACGACTATCCCTACATCGCTCCGTTCCAATACGTTTTCGCGAATAGAACGCTCTATTTTCATTTCACCGCATACGGAAGAAAAATGAAACTGCTCGAGAAGGAGAACCGGGTCTGCGTAGAGATAGAACAGTACGAACCGGATATGCGTCGGTACAGGTTTGTCGTGCTGACAGGCACGTTGAGCATCGTTAAAGATGCGAACGAGAGGGCAGCTATGATCGACATGATGAGAGAGACGGGAACAGAGCGGCTTTCAAAGAATTTTCTTGCGGCCCACGGCTTCCCGAAAGCCGAGGACTGGACGTCGTTCACCCCGGACAAACCTCTCGTAATAGTGAAGCTTAACGTCGCATCCGCGTCGGGACTGAGATCGCCCTAGCATGTAACGGACCTGAAAATATGATTCAGCGCGAACGAGTCAAAGTGCTCAACTCCCACGTCGTGCGCGACCGCGCGTACGTGGTCTACTGGATGCAGGCCTCGCAGAGGGCCGAGTGGAATCATGCGTTGGAGTACGCCGTGTCAATGGCGAACAAGCTGAATAGACCTGTGATCGTCTATTTCGGCCTAACCGCCAACTTTCCGGAAGCGACTTTGAGGCACTACGCGTTCATGTTGGAAGGGTTGAGGGACACGCAGCGCGCGCTGTTGACCAGAGGAATCCAAATGGTCGTGCGTCGAGCATCGCCTGAGAGAGGCATTATGACACTTGCTAAGCACGCGTCGATGATCGTCGTGGACAGGGGCTACTTACGGATCCAGCGCGGCTGGCGAGACGAAGCAGCGCGTAAGATTGACTGCCCGTTGGTCCAGGTGGAAAGTGACCTCATCGTGCCAGTTGAGCAGGCGTCCCCCAAAGAAGAGTATTCTGCCGCGACCTTCAGACCGAAGATCAAGGCGAAGCTGGAGCGATTCCTCGCGCCGGTGGAAGAGATTGTGCCTAATGTGGATTCTGACCGATTAGAGATGGACTCGTATTCAATTGACGATGTCGATGATGCTCTGTCACAGCTCAGACTCGGCAGAGAAGTAGGACCGGTCAGATTCTTCCGCGGAGGAACAGCGCAGGCAAAAACCCTGCTCCAACATTTCATCGACGGGAAACTGGCCCACTATGCCGAATGGAAGAACGACCCCAGCAGGGAGATGCTGTCGAACATGAGTCCATACCTGCATTTTGGGCAGATCTCCCCGCTGTTCGTTGCGTCCAGAATTAAGAGTACGGAAGCCCTGGGCAAAGAGGTCTACCTCGAGGAGCTGGTGGTCCGAAGAGAGCTAAGTGCCAACTTCGTCTTCTATAATCCACAGTATGACTCGTTCGAAGGCCTGCCGGCATGGGCCAAGAAGAGCTTCATGAATCACGAGCGCGACAAACGGCGATACGTCTACACGCTTGAGGAGCTTGAAAACGCGGAGACGCACGATGCGTATTGGAACGCGGCACAAATGGAGATGCAGGTCACGGGCAAGATGCATGGCTACATGCGGATGTACTGGGGCAAGAAAATCCTCGAATGGACCCCCTCGCCGCGGGAAGCCTTCCAAAGGGCGATTCACCTCAACAACAAGTACGAGTTGGATGGCAGAGACCCGAATGGGTTTGCAGGCGTGGCGTGGTGTTTCGGCAAACATGACCGCCCCTGGCGTCCTCGTGAAGTCTTCGGCCTTGTCCGATACATGACTAGCGAAGGGTTAGAGAGGAAATTCGACATGACCGCTTACGTCAGAAACGTTGCCAGACTCAGTTAACGCGTTCAGAAAACTGTCCATGCACCACAATCCGAGATCGGTGTGGATGCGCACTCAACCTTTGTAAGGGCCTAGACTCGAGTCAGCACGCAACCGTTATTAGTGCTCGGGCAAACAATACTGCCTTTGTACACAATGGAAGAGATGAAAATGTTTGCCACTTCTGCAAGCCGAGCGAAAAAACGAGGCTTCACGGCAATCGTGTGGATGGTAGTGGTATTCGCAGCAGCTTCAATGACGGCGCCCGTCGACGCAGGTTCGACCTCAAACACAAGTGTAGCTCTATTCAAGGATGCCGACCCATGGGGTTCAGCGGCGAATGAGGTCATTCTTGCCCTCTACGGAATGCCGTATACAGTCTTTAACTCGAGTCATATGGGGAACGTTGACCTCAACATGTATTCTAAGGTCATCATTGCCTCGGACCAGCCTCAAGTCTTCTACGATGCGATGAACGTGTCCATCTGGTGGTTTGAAGAGTATGTGGAGGACGGCGGAGTGTTGGAGATCCATGCAGCCAATGAGGGGCATAACGGAGGTCTCTGGACAGGGCTACTCCCAGGAGGATTACAATACGTCCGTCAAAGCGAAAACTTCGTGGACATCGTGGACCCTACACACCCGGTTGTGCTAACGCCGAATCGAATCACTGACACCGAACTCGACAATTGGTTCCATTCGGCGCACGGCTACTTCAACGATACCTATCCCGCCGAATCACGGATCGTGCTAACCGCGCAATCCACTGGGCTTCCAGTCTACCTAGAGTTCGACTACGGCCTTGGACATATCCTTGCCTCGTCCCAGACACTTGAGTTCGGATACGAGTACGGACGCAGCCTGATACTGGAAAACAGCGTGCTCCTTTACAGTCAACAGGAAACCCTGAATGTCCACCTCGATGTGGGCGCCATCCACTTCCGAGGCGAAATCGCCGAGTTCTACGTCCAGGTGACCCTCAACGGCATTTCAGTCAACGCCACCATACCCCGGGCCACGCTATACCATTCAGAAGGCCAAGCAAGCGTGGACTTGACGAGCAACGTGCAACACGTTTCCACGGGGCTCTACAAAATTCCTTACGCGGCGCCCATGGACGCACCGACAGGAACATACGTGCTGACAGTTGACGTACGCGCACGCGGACGCGGGACGTATGCATGTGCAAGAGGAACAGGGGCCAAGTCCTTCTTGCTGAGCTCAACCTTGACCTCTATGAACGCCTTGATAACGGAAGTCAGCCACGACATCGCCACCGTCGTCATCCCTGAGCTGGGCACCATAAAAGCAAACCTGACCGAGATTCACGCCACCATCGTAGCAATCGACGGGAAAATCGCCACCGTGCAAACGGACATCGGCACGATGAAAGCCGATCTATCCACCGTCAACACCAAGGTCACAAACTTCGAAGACGACATCGACACCGTCAAGGACCGCATCGATGAGCTCGACGAAACCACCCAGCGGCCCACTTACTGGTTCAGTTTGGCTGCCGCTATCCTCGCCGGCCTCAGTGCTGCGCTCCTCATAGGGATTTTGGTGCTTCGAAGCAGAGGCCGTTAGCGCCGAACCCTGAGAAAGCGCCCACATACAAGCGTTCCCCCTTTTTTTCTGGACGCACGTGTATTCCTTGGATCATCTTGGCACCAGACAGCGCCCGAGAAGCACGCGTGGGCGCGCTGACGTAGGGTCTTTCTCGCGCGTGCATTTGCTCGTTGGAACCATGCAACAAAATCTATAAATACCCGCGGCTTTTACGTAGAAAGGCTAGGTGAAGGAGTATGTCTAAGGTCGACACCGGTATTCCAGGATTGGACGAGTTGATTGACGGCGGATTCCCCGAAGGGCGCGTCATCTTGGTTGTCGGCGGCCCAGGTACGGGAAAAACGATTCTCTGTAGCCAATTCCTGTACAAAGGAATCTACGAGGATAAGGAAAACGGGGTCTTCGTTAGCTTGGACGAGAGCAAACCCCACTTCTACTCGGAGATGAAGCAGTTTGGATGGGATTTTGAGAAAGCCGAGAAAGAAGGCAAGTTTGCTTTTGTGGACGCTACCCGCATGTCGCAAGTAGCCATGCTTAAGGAGAAGCTCTACAAGGAAGAGTCCCGGAGCCTCCGTGGCAAGCAGCTGTCGATTGACCGACTTATCGAGGATATTCGGG
>CAYNAW010000034.1:0-15419 GCA_964395545.1 uncultured Candidatus Bathyarchaeia archaeon
GTCCGATTCTTTGGAAACACGTTGATCGCTTCATGCGGTTTTGTCAGCAAGTGGGCTAATCCGACTGACGTGGCGAAGTCGAGAGTCTTGGAGGTGGTGTTGAAGGACTGCAGGAGGGGGCCGTTCTTTGTACGTGAGGTTTTGGAGCTCGGGGGCTACCTGCGCTACCACGTGCATAACTGTGACTTGAGGAGTGAGCAGGTTTACCTTTACGACCGTGGCGTCTTTCCCCTTGCTCTCTTAGAGGTCGAGGTTGAAGAATGGCGGTTGACGTATCGTCTTATGGACGCGGTGGAACGTGTGGATTACCCGATTCCGCCCCTGCGTGTTATGCGCGTCTGCGTGGAGGTTGCGAAGAAGGGGAAGCTAGCGAATTTTGGTGATCCGTTAAACCGCATTGTTGTTTCCCAGACGGGCGACGAGACGGTTGTGGATTCTGGCGATGAGGGGGAGAAGTTGTTGAAATTCGTAGATGTTGTTAGGGCGCTTGATCCTGATGTCCTTGTGACGAGAGGCGGTGACTCGTACGTTTTTCCTTATCTTGTGAGGCGGGCTTTGGTCAACGGTGTTTTGGACAGGCTGGTTCTGAGCAGGGTGAATGCTCCTCTCGCCGCCAGTCATAGGCGGGGAACGACTTTCTTCTCTTATGGGAAGACATACTACAGAGCTCCGACGCGGAGGCTGTATGGCCGAGTACACGTGGACGAGGGCAACACGTTCATCCTGAGCGAGTGTGGACTGGATGGGTTAATCGAGATTGCGAGGACGTGCAGGGTGCCGTTGCATTTGGCTGCCCGCTCGTCGATAGGTTCGAGCATGTCGTCTCTCCAGTTTTGTCAGGCAGTGAAAGACGATGTTCTTATTCCGCGGAATAAGGGCATTCCTGAGGCTTTCAAGTCGGCTTACGAACTGCTCGTCGGGGACCGCGGAGGCTTCGTCTACGAGCCTCGAGTGGGCATCCACGACTATGTGGGGGAGGTGGATTTCTCGTCGATGTATCCTTCGTTGATGGCGAAGTATAACATTTCTGCGGAGACGGTTCTCTGCAAGTGCTGTATAGACTCTAAGACGCGTATTCCCGAGTTGGGTTATCATGTTTGCGCGAAGCGTGTCGGCATCGTGCCCAAAGTTCTCAGGCTGGTGATTACGAAGAGGCTGCAATACAAGAAGTTGAAGGGCGAAGCATGTGACCCGAGGCTGAGGGAGGTTTATGATAGGCGGCAGGGTGCCCTAAAATGGATTCTAGTGACTTGCTTCGGCTATTTGGGGTATAGGAACGCGAAGTTCGGCACTGTTGATGGACATATCGGCGTGTGCGCTTTCGGCCGAGAGGCATTTTTGGAGGCGGCTCGAATCGCTGAAAACCGCGGTTTTGAAGTCGTCCACGGCATCGTTGACTCTTTGTGGCTGAAGAAGGAAGACACAACCGTTGACGATTATGTTCACCTGTGTGGGGAGATAGGGAAAGAGGTCGGGGTGCCGTTGAGTTTTGAGGGTCGCTACAAGTGGATCGTCTTCCTACCATCGAAGGTGCATCCGAATGTCGGCGTGTTGAATCGTTATTACGGAGTTAAGGAAGACGGTGAGGTGAAAGTGAGGGGGTTGGAGGTTCGGAGGCGGGATACACCGAGGTTTGTGTGTGACATGCAGATGGACATGATCAGAGTGCTGGCTACCGCTGACGATTCGAACGAGTTCTTGGAGACAATCCCTGAGGCCTTGAACGTTGTGAGAGAGTATAGGAGAAGACTGTTAAAGGGCGATGTGCCCATCTGGGAGCTGGTCGTCACGAAGCATCTTTCAAAGGACTTGGACGACTATAAGCAGAAAGTCAGCCAAGTAATTGCCGCGGAACAGCTTTTGAAGGAGGGCGTCGAGGTTTCCGCGGGGAAGAACATTAGCTTCCTCTTCACGAGCGCCGAGAGCAAGCGTTACGAAAGGAGAGTAAAGGCTGAGGAATTGATCGACGAGGGAACTAACTCTGATACTCGAAAATATCTGCTGCTCCTGTATTCGGCAGCCTCTAGCCTTCTCAGTCCATTCGATTATTCAGCTAAAGCCGTTTATGACTCGGTCAGAGGCTTTCGATGCACAGAGCTCACCTAGACTCGCGCGCACATCAACTAAGGCAAAAGCGCAGAGCCGTAGGCGATGCACGTGCGCATTCCGTGTAGCTTCTTTACGGATGGTGGAAGAAACCTTCGGGAGGTCGTCATAGTCGCTCAACAAGTCCCCGTCTGGTGATAGTGTTCGATGCAGCTATGGTTAATGCAAGTTCTCGATTAGGTTGCTCCCAGATTATCATTGGTGTAGCAACAAGGTATAAGTTGATTGGCGAGCGGATAGCGAAGCCAGTTGAGCGAAGTTGCCCAAGACCTATGCCTGCAGAAACTGTGGAAGACCACATTCGTCAGTGGAGTACGCAGAGAGCAAGTTCTGTCGAAACTGTGGAACGTACTTGATGCTTAAAGACAAGGCAGAAAGGCTGAGGAAGAATCTCAGCAAAGCTGCAAAATCCGGGATGAAAGAGGCGATTTCAGACGAAGGGTGGCTTCCTGGTGGCTACGAGCCGCGGGCAGGCCAGACGGAGTTCATTCACGAAGCAGCCGCAGCAATCAGTAACCATCAGATTTTCTTCGGAAATGCTCCTTGCGGTATCGGCAAGTCTCTGGCTTCTCTGCTGGCTGTTCTGCCCCATCTTGGGGAGAATAAGCTGGTGATTACTTTTCGGACGAGGAGTCAACTGTATATTTACCTGAAAGAGTTGGAGGTCTTGAACGCTGGTTTCCCGGCGATTTCGCTTTTTAGTAAGCAGAGTATGTGTCCGTTGAGGTTGGGGGGCGATATTTCTTATTCTGATTTCTTCGATGAATGTTGGAGGTTGAAGGCGAATTGCAGACCTTTAGAGAAGCCTCACTGCAGGTTCTACCTCAGAAATCTCGGAAAGGCGAAAGAGGCTGAGACGCTGGCGATAGATTGTGCGGACAGATTGTTGTCGCCCACTGAGGCTACTGATCTCTTTGCAAAGAGGGGATTTTGCGCTTATGAAGCATTGAGGGGCATTTTAGGAAGGGTTAAGGTTTTCCTCGGAACCTATGGGTACGTCTTCAACCCTCACATTAGGAAGCCCCTGCTCAAGGACTTCGGCGTCGGTCTGGACGGCGTCTACTTGATCGTGGATGAGGCTCACAACGTTCCCTCGTTTGCGAGGGCGCTTCTCTCTGATGCGCTTGGAGCAACTTCTCTGGATAGGGCTCTGATGGAGATTGAAAGGTTTGGGCACGAAGACGTTGCTTTAATCCGAGAGTTGTTGGAGCTGCTGGACGAAGAGGTTTTCCGGTATGCCCGCAGGTCGTTGAGGGCGCAGGAGTTGAAGAGAGTTCATCCGAGGGATATTGAGGATTTGTTCCTTGAGCGGGCCGGGATTTCGGGAGTTGACGCGGCCAAGGCCTTAATGGAGTATGGGGAGGCTGTCAAGCAGAAGAAAGAGGAGGAGGGCCAAGAAGGTCTGTTGAGCTACAACGCCAGTGTAGGCAAGTTCCTTGAGGGGTTCTTCGGCAAGGCTGGAGAGAAGTATATTCACATGATTCGTCGGGACCGCGAAGAGGATGTTGTTCTTGAAGTTAGGAATTTCGACGGAAGGGAGGTCACGGACCCTGTTCTGACGAGCACGCGTGGGTGTATTCTGATGAGCGGGTCGCTTTCGCCGCCTTGTGTCTACCGTGACTTGGTTCTCTATGACGGCGCTATGACTGTTGTGCGCGAGTTTGATTCTCCGTTTCCCGCCGAGAATCGATTGATTCTCGGGGCGAGTGACGTTTCTTCGCGGTTTGAGCTCAGAACGCAGAGGATGTTCGAGAAGTGGAAGGAATATGTTGAAGCTATATCTCGGGTCAACGTCGGTAACGTGGCGTTCTTCTTCACGAGTTATGAGTTGATGCGGTCGGTTTTGAGTCTCGTCGGGCTGAGGAGAAATGTCATTGTTGAGGAACGTGGAACGAAGCGGAGCAACGTACTGCCCGCCTTACAGAGGTCGCCTGACAACGCACTGTTCGGCGTTATGGGCGGCAAGTTGAGCGAGGGAATCGACTATCCGAATAACGTGTTAACGTGTGTGGTGGCAGCGGGTTTTCCGTATGCAACTTGGGATGTTTACCAAAAGGGGTTGATTGATTATTATGAGGGTCAGTTTCGAGGGAGCGGGGAGACGTATGCCTATTTGACGCCTGCAGTTCTTCGGCTCATTCAGGCTTCAGGAAGAGTGCATCGATCTCCAGAAGACCGGGGATGCGTAGTGATCTTGGATGAGCGCATAACCAAGCCAAGAGTTGTGAAGCAGCTCCCGAGGTATTTGCAGCAGGAAATGAAAACCGTCAAAAACGTGGAAGCGTGTACAAGACAGATTGCAGATTTCTGGCATTGAGGCATGTGCCCGCAGAGTCTAATATGGATGGGAGCCTACGCGACACCTAACACGTTACTTCCCGCTATTCTGTCTGAGGTGCGCGGTTCTTTGCCATGTGCGCGTTGTCGAATTATGTTTCGAAGTGGTGCTCTAACAGTCGGCGTATTCCTCGTCTGCTGATTTCTGACAGTGTTGACGGCTTGATCTTCAGCCTTCGAGAGAGCTCCGAGGTGTTAATCTTTCTCGGATACGCGAAGAAGCCCATCTTGAAGGCAAGCCAAAGTACACGTTCTTGTGTTTCTGTGAGAACCTTCTTCTTCGGTTGGTATCTTCCAACTTCAAGTACTTTCACTTTCAAGCCGTTCTTCTCGATTTTTGATACTATGCGTTGGAACGCCTCGTAGCTGCGGGCTATAAAAGAGTATGTGATGTTGTAGTCTTCGACGCTTCTTCCAGAGATTAGAAACGAGTCGTTGGACAATATTGTGCTGCAGACTTCGCAGCCAGTGCTGTCGATCCATCCTGATATTGCATCCTTGGTTTTGATGCCCTTTTCTATCTTGAATGCGCCGCTTGGGATTTTGTTGACTTGTTTCGTGGACATTTGTACGAGGTGGCTGGTTAGGCCTTCGGCAACACCTCTGACATCAACGACTTTGAATTGGTCTATTCCCGAGTCTCTGAGCATTTTCAGGATCTTGCACTGTTTGTTCGCGACTTCTATGGTTATGTGGTATGGTTCGTCCGTTCGAGTTTCCATCGTGTTTCCCCTAACATTTTCGGGATAGGCTTAATCTTGACGCATGCCTTGTATAAGAATTGTGGTGAGGAAAGTGATGAGAAAAGAAAGGTTGATTGAATTGGTGAAGAAGCAGAAAGCGATTGAGGATGAAGTCTCGAAGAGTGTTGAGACGCAGCTGGAACAGGTGAACACCGCGGCGGGTCGCCTTCTGTTGACAGAGATGAAGTTTGACGCTAGGAAACACTCTGCTATTCTGCAGGGCATTCTGGACGTGATCGAGAAGAATTCTGACGTGCAGTTGTGGGACTACAAAATCGACTCGTACGTGGATAAACTCGTAGTCAGAAAAGAGTTGGAGAAGCACATTGCGATTGAGAAGGACACGTTAGACATGGCGAAGGAAGAGATGAGGCATACTGATGATGAAGGGATAAAGCTGCTGCTCCAGCATATTGCCGAGGACGAGGACAGACATCACGCTCTTCTAAAGACGATTGTGAACAACTCTTACAAAATCAACGCTTGAGACTGCCGCATAGATAGCATAGACCGCGCGTACCCTGTCCGATGATGCGCGCGATCAGAACCTCCTTTTTTGTGCATACGTTCGCATCTCTTCTTGTGGGCGGTTGATGTCGTTCCGCACAGCGCGCGCCATGATCCAGTTACCGTTCAAGACCTGAATCCGTTCGAGGGAGCAAGCAGTTTTCCGTGCGTGGAGAGAACTTCTCAACAGCCTCATCGGCGGATGTTCGGCGCAGGCACTGTGGAAGGCTAAGAGATATACCCTTTCGATTCGTATAAGTGAGTCAAAGCACGCCGTGGGTTGGTGGACGGATATGTTCGGCGAGGAGGTCTGGCAAGACATTCTCGTGATGGCTCTCTGCTACGCTTATGTGGGTGCGGTCATCCTCGTCGCGAGCAGGATGCGGTTGCACGTGTCTTTTTCGCAGAAGGCTTCGCGCAGATGCCTGCACGCGATGATTGGCAATCTAGTGTTCATCGTGCCTTTTTTCACGTCGGGTGTGTATCCGGTTGCAGTGGCGGCTCCTTTTGTGTTTTTCACTTTTTTGGCGACGCCGTATTCCCCGTTCAAAGCAGCCACCTTGAAGCTGAAGGGACTTGTGGCAATCACTGAGAAGGGCCATCGCTTGGGGCTCGTCTTCTATTCCATATCCTACACCGTTTTGGCGTTGTTCTTTGCTTTGAGACCTCATGTGTTGGCGGCGGGTGTCTTGCCCATGGCTTATGGAGATAGCGTCGCCGCGATAGTCGGCGAGAAATATGGAAGGAGAAAATACAGGATTGTTGTAGATAAGAGCCTTGAAGGTTCGCTGGCGATGCTCCTTGTAAGCCTTCTAAGCCTCCTTGCGAGTCTGGTCTTCTTCTCCGCGTTCTATTCTGTGGTCTGGCCGGAGTTCCTGCTTCCAACCGTGGTAGCCGCCGGTGTGGCAGTGATAGCTGAAGGGGTTTCTCCTTTGGGGCTTGACAACTTGACGGTTCCGCTCCTGAGTGCCTTCGTCTTCGCCTTGTTGATCGGGGGCTGACAGGGTGGTTTTGGTGGTGATCGACGGACTGGATGCTTCTGGGAAGAGCGTGCAAGCACTTGCTCTTGGCAGCTTTCTCTCTGGCGAATGTGGAAAGACTGTCTTGACTCGTTTCCATCCTTCAGGCGACAACTTCTTCGGAGCAAGGGCCACGCATTTTCTCCTCCGAAGCGGGAAGAGTGCCCACTTCGCGGCGGCGGTCTACTACATGTTGGATGTAATCCGGTCCATCCTACTGTACACGTGGAGGAAGTATGATTACGTCATCTTCGTCCGATACTTGATGGGAACCGCTTACCTCCCGTCGCCGCTGCATTCGATTTCGTATCGCTTCTTCGTGTCTCTGGTCCCGACGTCAGAGTTCATGTTCTTTCTAGACGTAGACCCAGAAGAGGCAGCGCGGCGGATTCGGGAGACACGCGCTGAACGAGAGATGTTTGAAACCCTTGAGGAGCTTAGACAGACCCGACGGAAAGCGCTTGCTCTGGCGTCGACGGACGGGTGGATCATCATAGACGCGAATCAAACCCCCACTGAGGTCGAGCAGGCCATCACTCAATCGCTGTGCTCACGCTCGAAGACCTAAGCTTCATCACTTGCGCGTAGGTAATGCTTAAGTTGCCTCGACTTCCAGACTGCTTCTGGGATACAGTTCATGCGCAATACTCGGAAGCGGGTCATCTTCACCATCACCGCGGCAACTCTTTTTTTCTCAGGATTATTCGCGGCTCAAGCCTTGAACTCGGATTTCGGCAGGGTAGCAGTCACAGCTATCTCAATACCCGGCGGCGACAAGACCCTGAGCGGACTACTGTACCAGCCGAATTCGGCGTCTGTCGACCAGCCTGCTCCCGCGGTAGTTCTCGCCCATGGAATAGGGGGGTCCAAGGAAATGATGAGTAGCATTGGATTGGAGCTAGCGCGGCGGGGCTTTGTCGCGTTCTGCTTGGACTTGTATGGTCACGGGCAGTCTGAGGGAGCTGTTGCGGATGGCAGAGACGAGCGAAGCTTCGGTGTTCTATCCGCCGTGCACTATCTGGAAACTCAAACGTTCGTCAACGCTTCGGCAATCGGTCTGGTGGGGCACAGCCTCGGAGGAGGTGCAGCCAGAGCCGCAGCCGCCCAGGGCAGTCGAACCGACGCGCTGGTCCTCATCGCAGGAGGTTTAGGTGACGTCGCTGGAGGTCCAGCATACGCCACATTGAACCAGACCTTTCCCAAGAATCTCTTGGTGGTCATCGGAAAGTACGACGTTCTGTTCAACCTCACCGACCTCACAGCTAGGGAGCTGCCACCTGTCTTTGGCTCGCAGGATGTGGTTCCCGGCGTCTTTTACGGGAGCTTCCAGTCTCAGACAGCGCGAAAACTCGTTGTACCCGCGACCACCCATCTTTTCGAGCCGGTTGACCCTATTGCTGTGCGCGAGATCGTGGCTTGGATGGAGCAGGCGTTCGTGACGCCGCAGCCTCCCGATGCGCCCACACCTGCGAATATGGTCTATCTTGCACGAGAAGCGGTGATTCTGGCAGTCCTGGCCGGGCTGTTCGGACTCGTCTTTTCCGCGTACTCGGTTGCTGCCAGAAGTCTTCCGCCACGACCGAAAGAGTGGAATGGCCCGAAGGCGGATAGCAAGTTGAAAGGTTGGACGGCCTCCGCTGTCTGGGGTGTCCTCAACCTCAGCCTGTTTGTGCCCATGTTCAGCGTCGGATTCGTTGTCTCGTTTCCCCCGTTGATCTTCGGCGCTTCCATAGCTTGGTGGTTGCTCGCCACGGGATTGGCTGGAGGTATTCTGCTGGCGAGAACTGCACCAAAGTGCGATCGTCCCAGAACCGGACTCCAATCCACATTTCTCGATATATTTGACAGGAACTCGGTGCTTGTCGCACTGGTTCTGTTCACGCTGCTCTTCGTCATCGCGAGTTTGGTAGACGGCGTGTTTAATATCAGCCTAGGGATCGTCTCCCCTATATTCCGCGCCGTAGCATCCGCGAGGCGGGGCGCTGCCTTTCTCGCTTTTATGCCCTTCTTCCTCACCTATTTCACGGCGGAAGGATTCTATCTCCACGGGCGTCACGAGCCAGCAAAGCGGGAGCGGGGAGCAAAAGCAGCTTTGTCCAACTATGGAAAAGCAGTGTTCAGCAAGATTGTGCCCTTTGCTGCCCTAGTCCTCCTTGCCTACATGCCGAAGGCGTTGTTTGGCATCTGGATTTTGCCCAGCTTTGTCGGGTTCTTGGTCGAGTTCCTCTGGTTAATCATGCCGATCTTCATAGTGACAACAACATGCTCGTGGTGGTTTTACCGAAACACCGGCAATGTGGCAACAGGCGTCGTGTTCAATGCTGTGATGCTGGCTTGGGTGGCCTCAGTCGTCTTTCCGTTTTGAGTGTTTTCTAGATGATCCGGTAGATTCGAGGCACACGATTTATACGTTGTGGCGATCACTAGGATTCTCGGTGAACTGGTTGAGTTTTGTTACAGCTGCTGATACCTCGGAAATCGCTGCGGGCACGATGAAGGCGTTGAAGCTGGGGAACAGAGAGGTGCTGATAGCTAACGTGGACGGAAAATACTACGCGCTCGGCAACCGCTGCACCCATCGCGGCGGAGACCTCTCAACAGGAACGCTGGAAGGCACCACCGTCACGTGCCCCAAACACAAGTCGAAATTCGACGTCACGACGGGCAAAGTCATTTCAGGCCCACGAATACCTCTCATACACCCGAGGATTAAGGATGCGCCTTCCTACACCGTGAAGATTGAAGGAACCCGCATTCTGGTCAAGCTCGAGTGACTGCCGGTAAAGCTCGCTGCGTAGCCATCCACGCCTCAGGTCTACCCTTGGAGGCGGCAGTCTCTGGCAACCCTCCGTTCTTTGTGTGGCGTCTTCCAAGTAATACCGAAATTGGGCGCACTTTGGTCTGCTCGCTTTGATTAATCGGGTTCATGCAGTCACTATCGGAACGGCGCCACGCCAGATTCCGATCTATTTTCCAGTGAAGCGGTGAAGCTGGGCAAGGCTTCTGAGGACACGATGGTGCACACACATATGCGCAATCTCGGCCTCAGGCGAGAGTGTTGAACTAGCCCTAAGCTTTTATTTGGATTTCAACTTCTATACAGCTTGGTGATTGGTTGAGTCAGTCTTTGTTAGAATCGAAGTTAGTACGCGATAAGACTGTGATGGACCTGTGTTTTAACATTAAACGTCAAACTGCGATTGTGACCGGGGCTTCCAGCGGTTTGGGATTGACGTTTGCAGAAGCGTTGGCGGAAAATGGGGTAAATCTTGTCATTGCAGCCAGAAGACAGGACAAACTTGCCAGCATCGCCACAGAGCTATCCATGAAACATGGAGTGGAGGTCATTCCGGTCAAGACTGATGTGACACAGGAAGAACAGGTAGCTAAAATGGTGCGAACCGCTGTCAAAGAGCTTGGGTCTCTGGAGATCATAGTCAACAACGCTGGTGTAGCCACGTTGAGTCCATCGATAGAGATGAGCCTGGACGAATGGAAGAAGGTGATCGACGTGAACCTGACGGGTGTTTTCTTGTGTGCACGAACTGCTGCTCGGGAAATGATCAAGAAGAATTATGGAAAGATCGTCAACATTGCTTCCATCTATGGGGCGGCAGGCGACATCTACCACGCAGCCCCATACTATGCGTCTAAAGCCGCAGTTATCAACCTTACACGGGCTCTTGCCATTGAATGGGCATCCTATAAGATCAACGTTAACAGCATTGCCCCGGGGTTCTTCCCGAGCGAGATGACTGAGGCGATGTTTGAAGATGAAGCAGCGATGAAGCACATTCTTTCGCGAACTCCTTTGGGTAGGACTGGAAGGCCGTTAGACTTGAAGGCCGCACTCATATATCTGGCCTCGCCAGCGTCAGACTATGTTACTGGGCAAACGATATTCGTTGATGGAGGATGGACCGCCCTCTAGGTGGCACTCTATACTTGGCCGAAGCGTAACGTGCGTTCCCGGGCTATGCAGAACTGGCGGGTGAGGGAGAATTTAGACCCCCCTACCGAATCGGGAAATGGCCCGCATCTCCTTTTTTCAGTAGATGCACGCACGCAGGCGGCTGTAACAGGAAACGCAATTAACCCCTTCAACTCCATACGTGGATGACTTGCTATGGGGCTTAGAAGAAACCTGAATCTGCTTGATGCAACAGCCATCGGCGTCGGCGCCATAATAGGTGCTGGGATTTTCGTCGTGTTAGGCCTAGCCTTGGGGTATGCTGGACCGTCGGTTGTGGTTTCAATAGTCATTGCCGGTGTGGTTGCTTCTTTCACTGCTTTCAGCTTCGCCGAGTTGGGTTCCGCGATTCCGAAGGAGGGCGGCGCGTATGAGTATGCGTTAGAGCTGATTTCTCCGTCGGTCGGTTTCGTGGTAGGGTGCCTCTGGGTGTCTGCTCAGGTGGTGGCGGGAGCAGCGATCAGCTTGGGTTTTGCAGGCTATTTTGTCTCGGTGTTTCCAGGAGTGTCCCTTAAGATGGTCGCCGTCATAATTGCTTTGATGTTGACTGGCCTGAACCTCGTCGGAGCCAAGCAATCCACCATCGTCAACAATGTTTTGGTCTTCATCAAAGTCGCCGTGCTTGCTTTGTTCATCGGCTTTGGGCTTCTCCAGATGAACCTGCAACGTTTTTCTGACTTCAGCCCAAGTGGGCCTGTCGGGATTCTCCAGGGCGCGGGCTTCATCTTCTTTGCGTATCTCGGTTACGGCCGGGTAGCAACGCTTGCAGAAGAAGTGAAGAATCCGGAGAGAAATCTGCCCTTGGCTATCCTGATTGCGCTGGCCGTGTCCGTTGTAGTCTATGTTCTGACCGCACTCGCCGCTGCTGGACTCCAAGACTACCGCGTTCTCGCCCAGTCCAGCTCGCCGATTGCTGAGGCAGCAGCTACCACGGGCAACTTCACGTTGGTTGCGGCGGTTTCCTTCGGCGCCCTGATTGCCACTGCCAGCGTTTTGTTGACCAATCTGCTCGGTGTGTCACGAGTTGCGTTTGCGATGGCGAGGAACGGTCAGCTGCCGAAATCAGCCGCGAAGGTGTCCGCGCGGTTCGGGACGCCCTACGTTTCGATTATCGCGTCCGGCGTGCTCTTAACGGTGTTGACTTACTTCTTGGACCTTCGACAGGCGGCTGCCATAACAAGTTTCTCGCTTCTCTGCGTTCATCTAACTGTCAATTTCTGTGCGTTTAGGCTTGGGAAAACGATGCGAACTTCGGGAAGGTTCAAGATGCCCTGCTATCCCGCCATTCCCGTGCTTGGCCTCTTCAGCTGCCTTGTCTTGATGTTCTCCCTGCCTTTAGAATCGTGGATCGTTACAGTGGCCATCGTTGCTGTCAGTGCCATCTTGTATCTGCTCGGAAACAAGCGCCCGGAAAACTTCGGTCACTGAGAACATGAATGCGTCTTGTCTTTGGGGTGGCACTTGGCAATCTGCTCTGGCGAGCATTCTCCGCTCTTTGGTTTCTTTTCTGGGTGAATGCATTTCTTGGTCATTGTTTCACTCTCCTTACTTATCGCGTTATGTCTGCTCAGCTATAGCTTTTGCGCACTTGTCATGGTTCGAGCTGGCTGGCTGAGACTCTACCTTGGTCGCCACCATTCTTCTTCAGAAACGAGTGGCTGACCGATGACGTCTAAGAAGTCTTTGGACATTTTTCCCTCTTTTACTAGTTGGTAACCCGCTTGCCTCGCTGCTTCGAAAATCCTCTCAGCCTTGTCGGTATTCTTAGCCATAAGACCCGCGTGAGGTCGCAGTACTGCGCCTGCGAACTCGGCGTTAAAGTCCTTCACCAGTTCCTTCACGATTCTCAGCACTGTTCCGAAGTTGCCCATTTCCCACCAACCACTCGAGGACACCAACGCGACTTTTCTGATGTTGACGTCGGCGCGGAGTCTCGCTCGTGTACGACCGTTTTGTCGTTTAAGAACTGGATCCATGAGGGGGACCAGCCTGTTGATTAGGTTCTGCATCTCGCCCGGCAAGGGGACATAGACCGGCGTGGCCAGTACAAGAATGTCCGCGTTCCGAAGTTTCGGATAAAGGGATTGCAGGCTGTCATTGATGTGGCATTGGCCGGGATTCTTCTTCCAGCAATAGAGTTCTCCCGTGCACGGCTTTATGTCCAACCGTTTGGCATAGAACAACTCAACGGATGCTCCAGCGTTCCTCATGCCATCGATAAAAGGCGCTAGTATTTTCGCAGTGGCTCCTTTGTCCATCTTAGGGCTGCCGTTTATGACTATTACCCTGGTCAGGGCCGTTTCCTCCGTCTCCAATAAGCGCGCGTTGCTTTATAAAACGCGTCGAGTCATTTTTCCAGCTGGTGCGCACTCTGAATTCGTTGTGGTCTTGACCGCTGAAGTCTCTGTATGCGCGCGCTGCAGAGAGAAAGCAACCGAAGCACAGTCACAGCCTGACGCTTTGCTAGCGGAACACTTTTCAATATCTAGCGTGCAAAAACGAGGACAGAGAGAAATGAGAGATGTTGTCAAAAATCCCAACAGTCCTTGAAAAAATAGCGAAAGAAGACTTGGACAAAGAAATCCTTAGAGCAGCAATAATAGCCGAGTTGGATGCGGTAAACCTCTACGAACAGATGGCAGCGTTGACCGGGAATAAGCACATAAAGACAATTCTGTTGGACATCGCGAAGGAAGAGAAGACGCATGTCGGAGAATTCCAAACCCTGCTGCTCATGAATGATAAGCAGCAGGAAGAGGAATTAGCTGAGGGCAAGAAAGAGGTTGAAGAATTAACTGGCTAAATTAACTGGCAGCCGGCATCTCGTCCAGCCAGTGCCACCTCCCCTCTTTTGGATAACTCTCACTATGGATAGCAAGCTGGCAGAGCACGTGTCACAATCGTGTCACGCGCGGTTTGATCAGCAGCAGCGGCGGATTGTTAGTACTCTTGCTTTGTGAGCGAGCGTAAAGGCAATATCGTGTTGGTGACTCGGATGCCCTCCACTGTTCTGATTTTCTGAACTACGAATTGCGTGATTTCTTGAATCGGGGTGAAAATGGTCTTCCCATGCAGGCTGATTTCCACAACCGCGAGAAGATCATAATCGCCGCTTATGAAGTGAACCTCAAGGACTTCTTTGAATTTCAGAAGCTTCTTCACAACGGCCTCGTCTTGTCCTGGAATCGTGCCCAACATCACAAACGCGCGGTACGAGCCTTTCATCTCACGGATTCTTCTCTCTCGTGCCATTCTCCTCACGAAGAAGCGCTTTTGTGCTCGTGAGTCATAAAGCTTTTGCTCCCAATTCCTGAAGATAATCTGCGACAAATCGGCGGGCGCGGCTCTTAATTGGTCACAGTTTCGAGCTGAGGAAGAAAAAATAGAAAGGCTGTTTAGTATTCAACCTTTCTTGGGAGTTTCTTTGCTTGGCTAATCCATTGTTTGATGTCGTCTAGGGTTGGTGGTCTTCGAGTAAGCTTCTTCTCTTTGTTGATATCAAGAATCTTTGCGTGGAGGTTATCCGCGCTCCTTGTTGCCAGCTCAGCGACGGTGTCAACTCCTGCTTCTTCGAGAAGGTCGGAGTACTCCTCGCCTACCCCTTTGATCCTGAAGAGGTCAGCCAAGTTAACCCATTCGAGGATCAGCTTTTCTGAGATGCCTGTTTTCGCTGCGAGGTTTGCCCGTTCTTTCGGCGTTGTACCGGCTTCAAGGAGAGCTTCTGTCGTTTTGATTCCCGCGTCAACCAGCTTCTTTGCGTAGGTTGGACCGATTCCCTCGATGTCTTCAACTTTTGCCATTCGAAATCACTGCTGTTAAGTGTTTCTTTCGAAATATAAAACTAACGCGCGTGTGCGCTATACGCGCGCTTACGTCTATCATCCGTGATTCTCACGGTGACGGTTTCTCCCATGCGCTCTCCTGCCTCTCTAGTAAGGAGTTCAATTCTCGCCGTTACTCACAACTCACTATGTATGTCATCCAACCAACCGCCCGCCGAGCTGAGGTAGAGGCCCCGCGACTCACAAGACTTATTTCTGTTTGGGCCTTATCCGAATGTGGGAAGATGACTTGGAAGACTTGCCGAAGGGATTGGCGTTATCTAACGCAGGCAGAATCGCGAAGAGGCTGGGGTCAGTTTCTGGCGGCAGAGTATTGGATGTTGCCACTGCAAGCGGCGGTTTCATTGATACTTTGATGAAGACTTTGAAGGGTTATGATTCTTTTGTGGGAATAGACTACTACCCATCAGCCGCGTCAAGAAAGGAGCTGGAATCTGCACAGAAACGGTTTAAGGGAAAGCCCGTGCGATTCGTTGAAATGAACGCTGAGAATTTACAGTTTGAGGACGCGTCGTTCGACACCGTTTGCATTTCCCATTCTCTGCATCATCTGGCGAATATAGACCGCGTTTTGACCGAAATGACGCGCGTGCTGAAGCGGGGCGGTGACTTCATCCTTCAAGAGGTTTACTGTGACGGTGATCAGACTGAGGCGCAGCAAGTAGATGAACTTATGCATGAATGGGAGGCGCAGATCGATTCCTTGCTCGGTATCACTCATAATAAGACCCTCACGAGGCAGAGAATCCGAGAGATCGTTGACAGCTTGAAGCTGACCGAGTTGGAGGTCTTCGATTCTACGCATCCCGTTGATTGTCTGTTCTGCAAAAGGAAGTATGAGTGCGAAGATCCGAAGAATCAGGCAACGTTCCACGACTTGATGAAGGATGTTGAC
>CAYNAW010000035.1:0-15357 GCA_964395545.1 uncultured Candidatus Bathyarchaeia archaeon
GTCACTCATTCATCTGAGTCCCAATAAGCCTCTCAATTCTCTGACACTGGGTATCGCCTGCGAAGCATATAATTAGGGGTGAATCGATTCCGGTTGAGATTATGGCGTCATGCACCAGACAAGGGTGACGAGACGAATTGAAATGTTAGTCTTGACTGGTGTGATTGAAATCTCCTCCAGCTGTTCGGTCAACAGGTTGGTTCTCATCTCCAAGGCGTTCACTTCTGACTGAAACTGGGCCTCGAGGTTGTTTCGTTCTTGCTGCAGAGCCTTCAGATTGGCCTTGGCGCTTTCGACGTCTTTGGATTTCTTCATGCTGCGACCTACGTCGCGGGTAGTTCTTGTCGCGGTCCGGGTCGTCTTCCATCCGAGGAAGGATCCTAACAACGTTTCTCCGAAGGAAACCGCCGTCTGATATTTCTGTCCTCTGGCTCGGGCTTCCTGCCTCTGACGGGCAGTTTCGGCACGTCGCATCTTCTCATCCAGCTTCTTGAAGTCGGAGGCGTATTTTCGTCTCAACTTCCCGACTTGATGACCGCGATGCTCCTTCGCGGCCTGCTGCAGCCTCACTCTGAAGTCGCGTTCGGTTTCTCCCGGTCTTGAATATTCGTTGAGAGTGCTGCTCTTCAGCAAATGTAGTTTCTGCGTTCTGAACAGCCAACTTGCATAATCCTTCTTCCAAGCGTCGTAGTTCCTGACGATCGTCGCCGCGGAGGGGAGATCAGCGAACGGAACGCCCTCGAGGGGACTAGCGCTCAGGTCTGAGACTTTGACCGTGGCTTCGTGTGAATTGCCCCAGTCAACAGGTACGGGTTCCTGCGCGCGCTTCTCGAAATCCTGCATAGAGTCCTGCTCCGGCTAGTAGACTGTATTCATGGACGGAGCTTTGTCGTTTGTGTCTTTTCGCTAATTGCGCGCATGCCAACCATGAAACAAGGCCTATCAGGGTTCCGAGAAACTGCAGGCTGCAGATAACGTTGGGTCAAAGTAGGATCACAAGCCGCCGTGATTTTGCGGGTCAAATGCGATTAGATATCAGAAATCCGCAAGTTTTATTCCAGAAGACTGCCGCTAGAGAAAGGAACAGATGTGAAGCGTACGTTCCGCGAGGGTTTGAAATGACGCAGGCAGATAGAGAAAAGGACGCCTTGCACGCCAAAGTGCGATCGGTTGAGGGCGACCTTTCGAGCGCATCGGGGGCCATCAGCAGTGTCGAGAGTAGGATAGCGTCTGTTGAGAGCTCCATGGGGTCCCTTCCGAGTAGACTTGCAGCAGTCAGAGGGCGAGGCTATGCCGCCATGGGCCATCTTGAAAAAAGCATCGATCTTCTCTCCGCGAAATGGGCTGAGGTCGCGCCTCTCGTGAAGCAAGCCTTTGCCAGCAACGTCCAACCGATGGCGGGGCAAATTCGGGCGCTTCGAGACGAGACGCAACGTTTGCGGGCAGAGATTAATAGTGGAAGAATCGCGTCCAGCCACTCATTTGCCATTCGCCTCGGGAGCGACGCCTCTTCGCTCAGGTCAAGAACGGTCGCGGAGGCAAACAAAGTGGCTTCCCCGCTGAAGGAGCTCGAGTCCAGCATTGGTGTTTTGGACCGAGATCTAAAGATAGCTGAAAGCACAGTGGCACTGTTTTCCCAAGCGGGCTTCCCTCTCAAGCCGAGTGAGTCGCCGGTCTTGGCCATCGAGGGTAAGAGCATGTCGGGGGAGAAGGCGGAGGGGACGCTGTATTTCACGAACCACAGGTTCGTCTTCGAAGCCAAGAAAGAAGTGATTCTCGAGAAGAAGCTGTTCATCGTCACGAAGAAGCGCACGGACAGGGTGGTTACGATAGAACAGCCCATTGGGGCGCTGCAGGAAATAACCAAGGGCCGAGTCGGCTTGATTGCTTGGACAGGGATCTACATTCGGTTCAAACCGGGACTGCAGCTGCAGGAGGCCCCGTTTGACGTCAAAGGATGGGAGGCCGACGTGATAGGTCGGTTCTTCACTTACATAATCGGCGGAGAAGCGGACGTGGACATCGCTCACACACGGGGAGTGACCGAGGAAAAGGCACCCACGATCCGAGTTGCCCGCTGCGACCACTGCGGCGCGCCCTACACTCGCGAGATCTACAAGGGACAGACATCAGTGCAGTGCGAGTATTGCGGCACTTCAATAGTTATTCAGTGACTGGAACGTACATCCCACGGTAGACCCTTCGCTGAGCGCGCGCAGGACAGGAATATGCACAATATTCGCTTGTATAGCCGATGAATGAGCCGTATCAGGTTCTCGAAGGAAGAGCTCAGCAAAATTCCTTCTGCAGCCCTCCAGAAAACCGTGGGAACAAATTCGGTAACGCGTGCGCAGGTGCCTAATGGCAGGAATCCAATAGTGATTATCACGCTTATGACAAACGAATGCTGCTGTCTTTGAGACGAACCATATAGACTATAACGCGTCAAAGAATCACCCTCAGAATTGGGCATGTTTGTTATGATGGCCAATTTCATCCTCTGTTGTCAAGCTTGCAGTCTAAACGCCCTGGCCAATTTCCTTAGACCTGCGGGATCAGCGCTGAGGACATTTTTTGCTTCGATGAATCGTGTGAAGTTTCCTTGGATTTCCACGGAATTTTGGCAATTTGAGCATCTCACGGATCTTGATGCTTGTCGATAGTCAGTCGTTATGCATTGCTCACTTACTCGGCAGTTCCCTTTTTCGTCGAGGTCGTAGCCTTCGCAGACGCGAAAAGTATCGGGGGACAAGTCATCAATTAAGATGATTTCCCCTGTTTTGAGGTCTCTTCCCCATTCCACTTTTCCATCGACAAAATGGAAACCCCTTCTCAGGAATTCCTCATGCATTATACTGCCAATCTGCCTCGTTCTGTCTTTCGTGGCCTGCATTTCTTTCTGACTCATCATGCCCAGCTGAATCAAAGCGTCATCAACCATCAGAACGTCGGGTTCGCCCGCTCTACCTTTCGCATAGAACTCTACAACATTGAGTCTGCTTCCAGGAATCTGCGAAGGATATCTTCTCCACCAGCTGCCCATAACCTCATTTCGAACCACCGTCTCGAGACCATATATTTCATCTGAACCCTGGAAATTCTCTGCTTGATTTCCCACACCCAGCAATCTCGCGGGTTTTACAACCATAACATTTGAAGCAGATCCGACCCCTACAAAATCGGTAGGAATGCCTCTTTCTTCAAACAATTCAAAGAAATATTTCGTAAACTTGCATGAGATTTCCCCCTTTCCAGGAATCTGTCCCACAACGTTATCGTAACCAGAATTGAACACAGGCTTCCCATCTACAACATAACCTGTGGCATCGTCCTTGAAATGAAACTCTAGATTCTCGTCTGGTCTTGTAAAAACATCCTTTGTTTTTCCACGATAAAGCAAGCTCACGATGATGCCTCCTATGCTAAATATTGTTAGTCAAAGTAACGGTGTTACGAATTTAAACTTGTTGCGCGCACGTAGCTTATTACGTAGACGCTTCCAACCCCAGTTCTTATGGGCATAAGAATAATATTCGTGAAGGTCGTTTCCTTGAAGAGAGGTTGACCAGAGACGCTCTTGCAGTATTGATGGGAACACCGACCATCGAGGATGTTTTTAGAGCACTGAAACCTTTGTTTATCAAGAGTGAACCCGGAGTTCTGCGGACAACGGACTCATATCGGGAACGCACAGGCGAGTCAATATTGATAGGATCATTGTCGATCCAGGGAAAGAAGACAACCAGTTTTCTTGCAATGATAAGCGGCAGAGCAGACGGAGTTGTTATACGACTATACCCGAGACTCGAGGTCGAGAAGACGGACGGAGTAAAAAGGGTGCTGGCTGAACTGGCTAAACAACTCCTAGAAACGTTTCCAGAATTCAAGTTGGGAGACACCAACCTCAAAGAATACCTCGTGTAGAGGTGCCTCCGCGGGCAACGACCGGTATTCGCGCGCAGAAATGCTTCACACGCAGGGGAAAACGCGATGCGTGCGCAAATTCATCCCATACTTAGAGCGTGCGGGCGTATTGTTCACACGTCTTCCTGTGGCTTCCTGTAAGGAGAACCCCCAGAAAACCATGATGCGAACAGAGGTACGACCAACAGTGGTCAGACGTGTTTAGGGACGCCTTCTCCTTTCAGCGGCGAGCGCTAGTGTGTTTCTCTAAGGTAGCTTATCCAATTGTCTGGGTACTGGTATTTCGTCTGCAGGCTGCCATCCCAAAGCGCCTTTGCTAACGTGACAAAATCCCTTGAAGACAAGCGTTGGCTCATATGGGCACCTGAATAATCAATACATCTGTCCAGATTTAAGCCAAATTGCGTCGGATGCCATATTCCGAGAGCCGACATATCCTCCAGAAGTCAAGCTCTTGAACGCCCAGTGCGCGGCTAAGCGGTACAAAGAGAATAAATATGAAAAACAACGAAATCATAACCCAAGGTGTAACCGAACGATGATGGACAAGAAGACAGCAGCGCTTCTTAAGGAGATTCTCGAGTCATTCGGACCCGCCGGGTTCGAACGCGAAACCGCAACGATAATCAAGAAGACGGTCAAGGCGTACGCTGACGACGTGACTACTGACAAGCTAGGATCTGTAATCTTCAGCCACAAAGGAACCGCCGAGCGCCCGCGAGTTCTGATCGCCGGACACATCGACGAAGTCGGCTTCGTCGTCTCGGGCATAGACGAAAAAACCGGCTTCCTGACGTTCAACCCGTTAGGCGGATGGTGGGACCAAGTGCTACTGACCCAACGCGTGACGGTCAGAACGGCAAAAGGAGACCTGCCAGGCGTCATATCTGCCAAGCCGCCGCACCTGCTGCCGCCTGACGAGCAGAAGAAGGTCATTGAGAAGAAAATGATGCACATCGACATCGGCTCAAGCAGCAAGAAGGAAACCGAAGCGATGGGCGTCAAAATAGGAGACCCTGTAGTTCCGTTCTCGCCCTTCTCCACCATCAGAAACGGCAAGTTGGGGATGGGAAAAGCATTCGATGACCGAATAGGCGCCTTCATCGCAATGGAAGTCGTGCGCAAACTGGATGAAGGGAAGATCAGACACCCGAACACTGTCTACGGCGCCGCCACAGTGCAGGAAGAAGTCGGAGCACGAGGAGCGGCAACAGTAGCACACATCGTCGACCCAGACGTGACCATAGTACTCGAGGTTGACATCTCAGGTGACATACCCGGCGTCCAGCCAAGTGAAGCGCCCACAAGAATGGGAAAAGGCCCCTCGATACTGACGTTTGACGCGTCGATGATTCCAAATCAGCCTCTCAAGCAGTTCGTTATCAACACCGCTGCGAACCTGAAGATTCCGCATCAGCTCTCACTGGTAGCAGCTGGAGGAACAGACGCCAGCAGAATACATATCAGTAGGGCCGGCTGCCCGAGCATTGTGATCTGTGTGCCAACTAGACATATACACTCCCACGTGGGCATACTGAGCTTCGAAGACGTAGAGAACGCGATTAAGCTAACGCTTGAACTCACGAAGCGCTTCGACAAAAAGACAGTGGACAGTTTCACAGCATTCTAAACGGCGTCGCTTTGCTCTTCTCTTCTCCCTCCATTTTGATTTCATATGTGGAACGTTACCTTACGAACAGACACGTGGACATAGACCGCGCTAATCACAACAGATGCCCTATTCTGCAAATGAACGGAAAAGGTAGTGCGTCGATAGGTACGAGATTACTTCAGCTTCGTCAGGCGCAGGGTATTCAAAAGCGTCAACATCGTTAAGCCGTCGTCTCCCGACGCCACGGTGAACCACAGGGGAACGAGTCCCACAAGCCCAAGTGTGCCCAGAATCAACTTCACGCCGAGGGAGAGGGCGATATTCTGCCGAGCAATACTCATCGTCGCCCGACTCAGCCTAAGCGTTGCGGGAATCTGAGTCAACGCGTCCTTGACCAAGATCACGTCAGCCGACTCTAAGGCAATACTCACCTTGCCGCCCCCCATGGCAATGCCCACGTCTGATGCGGCCAAAGCGGGCGCATCGTTGACTCCGTCCCCCACCATCGCTACGAGACCATGCTTCGCCTTCGTTTCAGCGATTATCCTCAACTTGTCCTCAGGAAAGAGCTCAGCGTGCACCTCTCCGATTCCGATGACGCCCGCAGTCTCGCGGGCAACCTCTGATTTATCCCCAGTCAGCATCGCTGTGTGAAGCCCTGAGTCCTGGAGAGCCTTGACCGTCCTTGCCGCTTCTTCTCTGACCGCGTCAGTGATGCAAATTGAAGAGGTAGCGGTCTCGTCTAAGGAAACGCAGACAGCAGAATGCCGCTCATTCTCGTAAGCTTCTCTAACCGGACCATACTCGCAGCGGTGCTGTTCCAAGAGGTCCATAGTGCCAACTATGACTCGAGTGCCGTTCACGTAGCCCACCATGCCCTTGCCAGGAATCTCCTCCACGTCTTTCACTTCCAGTTCTCTGAAGTTGAGTCCACGGTCCTGAGCATTCCTTACGACCGCCTGTGCGAGAGGATGATTCGAAAACTGTTCAAGCGCCGCAGCGTAGGTCAAAGCCTTCTCATCAAGCTCGCGAATGCCTTTCACGCAGTGGACGACTGGCCTGCCCAAGGTTAATGTTCCCGTCTTGTCGAACAGCACTGCCCCAACCTTGTCCATCTTCTCTATGTAGACTCCGCCCTTGATGATTACTCCTCTCCTAGCGGCGATGGTAACGGCTGTAAAGAGCGTAGCAGGAACGGATATGATGAAGGCGCTTGGGCACGAGATGACGAGCAGTATAAGGGCGCGGTACAGCCACATGTCAAAGGGATCGCCCACTATTCTAGGCATGAAGAAGGCGGTGAACAGGGCGAGCAGGATGACGATGGGAACGTAAAACTTGGCAACCCTGTCAACCAACTTCTCCAAAGCAGCCTTCCTCATTCTCGACTGCAAGACCAGCTGCACAATTCTTGAAACCAGCGTATCTTCGGCTCTCTTGGTGACCGCGATTCGGAGAACCCCGCTCGTGTTGAAGGTCCCGGCAAAAACCTCATCCCCAACCCTCCTCAAGACAGGCGCAGACTCGCCCGTGACGAGTGACTGGTCAACGAAGGAAACGCCGTCGTCAACAACGCCGTCGAGAGCTATCCTCTCACCAGGCTTGACGAGAATGACCGTGCCCGGTGTGACAGCCGCAACATTGACATTCTCCTCTGTGCCCTCACGGGTAACCACGTGAGCTTTTTCGGGCGTGAATTGCGAAAGCTTCTCAACAGTCTTCCTAGCCCTATCCTCGATGAAGCCTTCCATGTACTCCGCAAGGCTGTAGAGGAACAGCACCGTCGCAGCCTCGAAGAGGAAGCCCAGATACACGGCGCCCAAGGCAGCCGTCGCCATGAGAAACTCCACTGAAAACCGCCGATCCCAGACAAGTTCCTTCAGTCCTAAAGCTCCAATGTAAGTGGCAAGAACGACGATGACTACGTAATACAGAAGAGCCGAGGCATCGACGTTTACATTGACGAATATGATGCTGGCACCGAGATAGTCAAGCAGCACAGCCGACACCACGGTAGACGCTAAGGCAATAGCCATTAGCACCCAGACCCGTCTGCTCTTCTCGCCTTCTAAACCTGCGTCGTTGTCAGAGCCCATAAGCCTCCAATTCCCTGAGCATGTTGAGGACGCGAGAGCATATTAACATAATGCTAAGAATACCATTGAATATATTAAGGTATTAATACTTCGAGTGGTATAAGTTAATATCGGTGTCCCTGTGACCGTCATAAGCATAACCCTACCCAACGAGCTGCTGAAGAAGTTCGACGAATTCGCTAAGGCAAGAGGCTACTACAGTCGGTCCGAGGCCTTTCGGGACGCCGTCAGAAGTCTCATCGCCGAAGCCGAGGTGACCAAGCTCCAGGAGGGCACGGTTGCCACGACTATCATGATAATCTGCGACTACGCTCGCAAGGATGTGGACAGGCATGTCTCTGAAGTGCGACATGAGTTCGATGATGTGGTAGTCGAGAACGTGCATCGCCACATCGGGGACCGATACTGCTTAGAAGTGTTCATCGCTGAAGGGAGCTACCAGCGAATCGTGGACTTAGTTGGAAGGATTAGAGGCATGCGAGGCATCCTCCAAGTGAAGGCTCTGTACATGCCGCTGTGAGAGGCACTTGATTACGGTCTGTTCAGCTGGGCGATCAACGCAGGCAGCTCAGCTATGGACCTCGCCACGTGGACGGCGCCTGCCTGACTCAGCTCGCCTACCAGAATGTCGCCGTGGGCGATGCCTATCGATCTCGTCTTCAGAGCGGTGGCGGCCTTGACATCCACTGCACTATCTCCGACCACGACGGCTTCGTCAGCAGCTACGTTCAACGCCCTCAAAGCGGCGTCCAAATGAGCGGGATCGGGTTTCACCTTAGGAACGGCTTCCCGCGCAACCGTGGCATCGAAGAACTGCTTTAGACGGAACTTCTCGAGAATGAGGTTCGTGGATTTTTCGCTGTTGATCGTGAATATCGCCAGTTTCAAGTTCATGCTTTTCAGGGCTTTAAGCGCATCAAACACGCCTGGCATGGGAGAAGTTTTGTTCGCGGCTTCTAACTCATACCTGAGGGCTATGGCCAACGCTTCTTTCCGGATAGCGGAAAACTGTTCCTCCTTTCCATTGTTAGCCGTGAACACTCGGGCTTTCTTCAACATCTCGAAGATGCTTTCGTTCACGGAGAGCAGTGATGCTGGGACGCCTCTGCTGATGAGGAACCGCATTACTTCGGCTTTCACTGCCTTAACGTCTAGGTTGAATTCAGCGAGTGTTCCGTCAAGGTCGAAAACGACAGCCTTTATAGTCATCAGCGTGATGCTCCACTTGTCTTTCGGCTGGCGATAGTGATGATCTCATCTCATATAGGTTTCGGTCCTATAGGCTTGGAGAGAAACTCCTAAGCCGAAGCAACTTTAACCTTCTATCACATACCTGTAGGCGACGTATTCGCCTGCTGTAGAGCTGTCGCGGGTGACTCTTACTATGTCTCCTGCTTTCGCGCCGATGGCCTTCACGGCGGGGTCAGAAGTTTTAATCCTCGGCAGCTGGTACGGGTGAACACGGTATTGGGCAAGCAACTTCTCCCGCTCTTCTTGCAGGAGAATTTCATGTTTCGGAACAAGCTCGTGGTCGAAAATGTTGAAGATTGGGAATATGCGGGGAATGAGCTCGATCGAGTTTCGCCTAGCCGCTGTCTTAGCAGCTTGCGTATAGCGTCCTCCGATGATGATTAAGCCCGTTTCGAGTTTCTCGTCTTTCATTATCTTCGCCAGTTGGGTAATGTACTGGACGCCTATGGTGCCCTGAGAAGGGATGCAGTAGAGAATGGCTTTTTCCTTCGGTGTCTTCACGATTAGCCCAGAGGCGTTCTTGTAATCCTTCTTTTCCAGAAGCTTGTAGCCTCTGAGCTTTATGAGAACGTCAGCCTTCTTCTCTTCCAGGTTGGATGGAGGTTCACGGCTCAAACGGTAGACCCCAAACGAATACTGCAATGACATCACGGGAACAACCCTTAAGCTTTTCCCTCCCAGCATGGAAGCCAGCCACATGGCCAGTCAGGCGCAGTTGAACGCGGATGACGATCTCGTTCACTGTGAAGAATGTTGTCATTTGATACATAATCATCTTATTCTAGCATGTTCTATGGTCACAGACCCTGGTTCTGTAAACTATAAATACTGGAAGCATGCTAGGATATGTTGTCATCGAAACGAAGGGAGAAGAGGAAAATGAAGAAGCTATTATCTGCGATTTTGCTGACGCTGTTGCTAACAAGCATGTTAACAATCGCATTCAGTATTCAGCCAACAGTAGCCTACACTGGAGCTTATGAAGTCTCACACGATTCTTCAGCGAGGCGAAACGATGACGGAGGCAACCCGTTAGATCCCACGGATCCTCAAGCACGCTATTCGAGTAATGCTTCTGACTGGAACGCCTCAGCGAACGAGAACTCTAAGCCATACTCCGTTGGCGAAGATAGATGGGATTTCAACAAGACCAACGAGTGGGCTGATTTCGCCAAGGTTGACGGGGACTCAGCTGAGCTGATAATAGGTATCAACAATAGGAAACCAGGCAGCTATACAGATATACTGAGCCTTATCGATGAAAGCGGCGGACAACTGGTTAACAAAGTAACGATAGAAGGCGAAACCAAAGCTGTGGTCGCCGACATTCCATTGGCGGCGATATCATCCTTCGTGACAGGAGCGCGAACCGCTGGTTTGTCCTCATACATAGAGCCTAACATGAAGGTTCAAACACAGCTTGTTCCAAACGATCCCAGCTGGGACACACAATGGGGACCACAGAAGATAGAAGCGGATTGGGCGTGGAACACCACTGTGGGTACTCATGACGTCCTTGTGGCCGTTGTCGATACAGGTGTCTACTACTATCACGAAGACTTGACAGCAAACTATGTGGCGTTGGGCTACGACTGGGTTAACATGGATTCAGATCCGCTGGATGATCATGGACACGGCACTCATTGTGCCGGCATAATTGCCGCCACCCTCAACAACAGCATAGGTATAGCTGGAGTTGCTCAAGTGCAGATTATGGCTGAAAAGGTCTTAAACAGCGGGGGCGGGGGTTACGAGGATTGGGTTGCCAATGGAATCATACATGCCACCGAAAGCGGAGCCAGCATAATCAGCATGAGCCTAGGTGGGTATGGCGACAGCGAACTGGTGCACGAGGCAGTAAGGTATGCTTATGATGCTGGAGTATTGGTCATCGCTGCCGCCGGAAATGAGAACACGTACATGAAGCTCTATCCCGCAGGCTATAACGAAGTGATCGCCGTAGCAGCTACGGACCAATATGACTACAAAGCTTCGTTCTCAAACTGGGGCGACTGGATAGAACTGGCAGCCCCAGGAGTCGATATTTACTCCACGGTTCCATGGGGCTACGAGTCCTGGAGCGGCACGTCCATGGCCACCCCCCACGTTTCAGGCGTGGCCGCACTTGTATGGAGCCTACACCCGAATAAAACGAGGGACTGGATAAGGCTATGGCTACGGTACACCGCCGATGACTTGGGCATTCTAGGCGTCGATATGTACTATGGAAACGGACGAATAAACGCGAGAAAGACTGTTGAGCAGACTCCGCCGGCGCATGAACTGATAGCCTATGAATTCAGAACCCCGCCTTACATAAAGCCAGAAACTGCAGGGCTAGTGAATGCGACCGTACTTAACTTCGGAGAAAGCAATGAAACCGATGTAACGGTTCACCTCCTAGCGAACGGAATCATAGTAAGCTCTACATCGATAGACTTCCTAGCCAGCGGAAACTCGACCACAGCTAGTCTAACGTGGAGCCCAACAGTCGAGGGCTCATACAATGTCACGCTCTGGGTGGTGCCCGTGCCCGGTGAGACAAGCATAGAAAACAACGTGGTCAGGACATATGTCTACGTGGGATTTCCAGTGAAAGCCGTTGTGCTCCACTCTGCCGGCAACGTCTACAGCGAGATAATCACGAATTGGCAAGCGCTGAACAGCGAATGGCGTCTTTTTGGCGATACTATGGTGTACATCGACTATGCGACCCTCAACAAAGATGGTATAACCTATGACGACATTGCCGCTACCGACGCTGACGTGTTAATCATTTCATGCGCTGCCGATCCGTACGCGGGATGGGAATTCACCGATTTGGAGATTGAAGCAATAACCCGATACGTCTATGAAGGGCATGGATTGATAGTCACTGCTGGAACCTTGTATTACGGCGTTCCCAACAACAACAAGCTGGCCCCGCTGCTAGGACTCAACGAAACCATCACATGGTATGCGACGGGAACGGATCTTCTGCACGTAACAAACACAACTCATCCTCTGTTCGCCAATGTTCCAAACCCTCTAGTATTTCCAGATGTCGGAACGGTGCTTCCCAGCGATGGACGGTGGGACGCAAACGAGTTAGTAGATGGCGAATACATCGCGGCTGGGCACTATCACGAAAGCGCGATAGTGGTGCGCCGAGGCTTGGTGTTCATCTCACCGTGGCTCGAAATTGTACCTGCTTACTATCACCATCACCTGCAACTGCTCTATAACGCTATAACGTGGTCTCGCTACCATATACCGGAACACGAGCTCACGGTCTCATTGGAGGCTCCAACACACCTTCAGCCCGGCGAATCGGCACTGCTTAATGCCACCGTCTATAACATGGGCTTGAACAACGAAACAGACGTAGAACTGCAACTGCTGGTTGATGGCACCGTCGTCGACTCTGTGCTGATCCCAGAATTATCCGTTGGAACGTCGTATACACTCAACTACCTGTGGACTCCAACCGTTGAATCAACGTACAATGTGACAGCTCACACGCCTATGGTGGCGGATGAAGAGTACACTTGGAACAACGTTGCCTCAGCCAGTGTCAGAGTTGGTTACGTAATCGCACGAGTAGCCGTTCTCAACTCCTTGGATATACCCTCTTACTTCGCCGGCGGATGGAGCAACGACTATCAGACACTAGTGAACGCTCTAAACGCTCAAGGCTTCTATTCTCAGGCAGTCACCAACGAAGAAATCATAAGCGGAATCCTGAGCTTCTTCGACGTCTTTGCAATGATAGACAACGTGCCTAATGATGCAGCTGTTCCTTACGTCGTCGACTTCTGGTCACAGGGAGGTGGAGTTGTTGCGTTTGACAGTTCGATCTGTTTCCTCTGCTACGCCGGAATCCTTCCATCAGAATCCACCGGCAGTAATGGAATCTATGTCTACTGGGACTACGACACGAGTTCGCAAGCCAAGATATCAGCTGAGCACCCTGTCACGGCCGGATACGAAGTTGGCCAGATCATCTATGGCACCTCGGGAGATGCGGAATATCGAGTTGAAGCACTTGCAGGGACAAGCGCGTACCCATACTATACCATGCTGGCTGAAGACTTGACAAGACCAAGTCGGGCATACGTATCCGCCTACGAGCCGCCAACGGCAGGTAAGACTGTACACGTTTGGGACCAATTCCACTGGAGCAATCCAGATCTTCGATTGATGATTCTTAATGCAATGGAATGGGCGACAACCCGTCGATATGAGCATGACCTCGCCGTGCGGTTGGTTGCCCCACCATTGGTGGGAGTTGGCAGTCTCGTTCGGCTGAACGCGACCGTCTACAACAGAGGCTTGAACAACGAAACAAACGTAGCACTGCAACTGCTGATAAACGGGACCTTCACCGATTCTGTGCTGATTCCCGAATTGCTGATCGGGTCCTCCCATACTCTCAGCTACTCCTGGACGCCGACTGTGGAAGCGACGCATAATGTGACAGCTTATGCACCCCCCGTTCTTGGTGAGGAGTTCGCGGCGAACAACGTTGCAGCAAAACTCGTAAAGGCGAGAACGGTGAAAGGCTATGTCCTCTTTGATCAAACCCATTCCACTGACAACATCGCTTGGTACAGCATCTGGGTTGCAAATCTCACTGAAAGAGGATACGTGGTTGAAACTCACGTCGCTGGCCCTATAACATCGACCGTATTAGAGGGGTACGACGTTTTTATCATTCCTCAAGCTCATTACGACTATACCTCCGATGAGCTGACTGCTGTACAAGACTTTGTGTTGAACGGCGGCGGCTTGCTCGTCATAGGTGACGACAACCCGTGGATCTACACAAGTCTAACGGGCTTCGCGGGCATAACATGGACACCCGGAGGATATGGCGGGGGACATACCGACGACATCACACCCCATCCAGTAACGGAGAACGTGATCACGGCGTACTTTGGTGCACCTGCTTCCTATATGTCTGTTACCTTCCCAGCTACAGACATCATACGCGATCAATATGCATACAACATGCTTTCCGTTTCAGAGATAGCATCGGGGAAGGTTCTAGGCATCGCTGACGAGGACTCGATTGCCGATTGGAGCATTGGTTATGGCGACAACCTGCGGCTTGCAAACAACGTGATAGATTGGCTTACAGCAATTCGATATGAACATGACCTTGCCGTGACTTTAGATGCGCCATCATTCTTAGAACTTGGTAGTTCGGTTCTGCTGAGCGCGACCGTCTACAACAGAGGCTTGAACAACGAAACAAACGCGGAGCTGCTACTACTGATTAATGGCACCGTTGTCGACTCTGTGCTGATTCCAGAACTGCTCGTTGGAACGTCTCATACACTTAGCTACCTGTGGACTCCAACGTGGACTGGGAATTACAACGTAACAGCTTACTCTCCACCTTTGCCTGGAGAGGAATATACAGCGAACAACTTTGTAACCAAGAAGCTCAACGTCTTTTTCTATGCGAGGCTCTATCTTCCACATGAATGGGTTGGCGCCGGAGGTCCCATGGGCTGGCATGCTGACGACGCCAGCTGGGCATACACTCTGCCGTTTGACTTTCCTTTTTACGGTGTCAACTACAGCACCGTCTACATTTCAAGCAATGGTCTAATAACGTTCCTCGGTCCAGACTCCAGCTACTGGAGCGATATACCGGAGTTAGCCCGCAAATTGGCGATTGCCCCTGCATGGGATGACTGGGTAACATACGACCCCTACGATGTTTACATCTGGCAGAACTCAACCCACGTGGGCATAAGGTGGTTCGCCCGCCACATTAGCGGGAGCGCTGTTGCTAACTTTGAAGCCATTCTAAGAATAGACGGCGTAATCCAGTTCAACTATGACTACAACGACGGCCCTGTATCGGCTACATTAGGCATATCAAACGGCGCAGGCCACATCCTCGCAGAAGACGTAACAACCCTAGACTACATCAACACGATAGTGTTCACACCGTGGCCCATAGGAACACGTGACGTAGCCGTGATCAACTCTGCTTCTTCGAAGACGGTTGTTTGTCAGGGCTACTGCCTAACCATAAACGTCACAGTGGTCAACCTCGGCGATGTCACAGAAATCGTCAACATCACAGTTTACGCCAACACAACCGCAATACAGACAATCGAAGTCACTCTATCAAGCGGTAACTCCACGACCATAACATGCACATGGAACACCACAGGCTTTGGCTGTGGTGACTACACTGTATGGGCATACGCGGAGCCTGTTCCAGGCGAGACATCCACAGCTGACAACACTTTCATCGATGGCACGATTACAGTGACTATTCTCGGCGACGTGGACGGCGACCGCGACGTGGACATCTTCGACATCGTTTGCATTGCCGGCGTCTACGGGATAAGTGTGCCAGACCCAAGGTACGACCCGAACTGCGACATCGACGGCGACGGCGACATCGACATCTTCGACGCAGTCAAGGCCGGAGTAAACTACGGAGAAAGCTGGTAACCTTCCCCTCTTTTTTCT
>CAYNAW010000036.1:0-15192 GCA_964395545.1 uncultured Candidatus Bathyarchaeia archaeon
CGTTCAGCACGGATCTTATGGACTTATTGAGGGCCTCCACTTCGGCTTCAGATAGACTCTGTATGACTCGTCGCGGATGAATCCGTGAGCTGAAGAGTATATCCTGGACGTAGACGTTGCCGATGCCGGCGATGTTCTTTTGGTCGAGGAGAAAGGACTTGATGTTGCCACGCTTGCCGCGGAGCAACTGCTTGAAGTAGTTGAGCGTGAATTCCTTGTCTATCGGTGAAACGCCCAATTTCGAAGTGAGTTTGTGTTCATCGAGTTTGTCTGCCCTTAACAGGTGGAGGTAGCAGAACCACCAAGCGCGGATAGTGAATCCCGTGCCGTCATTCATGGCGACTCTTATTCCGTATTTATCGGGCAGCTTGTCGCCTTTCTGGAAGTGTATGACATCTGCGCCCATTCCTGGGTTGAACAGCAACACGTGGTCTGAGCTCAGCTGTATGAACAGCCATTTTCCCCGGCTATTGACTGCACTTATGCTTTTTCCGACGACTGTTTCTTGGAACTGTTTTAAAGAAACGTTTAGGCATTTAGGGTTTGCAACCTCGGCTTTTGAAACCTTTTTGCCCACGAGTTCTTTGCTCATCTGGCGGCTCAGGGTTATAATCTCGGGAAGCTCCATATTATTCACCCGCAAACGCTTTTTGAAGGCTATTAGCGCTCTTCTTGTCTTAACAGTTACTGCTGCAGCTACACCTCACATCTGGGGCGAGTTGCATCTAGGGCGAAAGCTGTACTTCATTGATCTCGATTAGAGTCACCAAGTTGTTCATCTTGATCTTCGTGTCTGAAACCGTGTAGAGAACATCGCCGATGTAGAGTGACCTCTTCACATGAGATGCGGTATCAACGCATGCATCCGTCGAGGCTGTTTCTGTGTGAGTGACTCTGCCTTCAAGAACCAGTCCATCTGAGAGGGATATGTTGAAAACGTAGACGCCTTGGTAGACGGGCCAGCCATACGTGTATGGGGGCACTTCTCCTTGGTAGTGTGTTGGATTCCTCTCGGTCACCATCACAGGTATTACCAGCAGGCTCTTTGACTTGTCGAAGAGGAGGGCCTTGTGGTCGCTTAAGATGGGCGACTCAGTCCCTCTGTCGCCTATCTCGTATTTTGCAATTTCTCTCGGACTCTCCACATCGCTCACGTCGAAGAGCGATATCTTCACTCCCTGATACCACGCAAAGTTACCCCCTTCTGCCTCCACAGTTTCTTTGCCTATGCCTATTATGTGGTTCTCATCGTAAGGATGCAAATAGTCCGAGTAGCCCGTTATCTTCAACTCTCCGAGTATTCTAGGGTTCCTAGGATCTTTCAAGTCAATCACAAAGAAGGGGTCTATCTTCTTGAAGGTTACAAGATAACATCTGTCGCCCATGAACCTAACTGAATGAAGGTTTTCCCCAGCTGCGAGTCCTTCCAACTTCCCCACGATACTCAACTCCATGTCGAGGACGTATACATGGCTCGCTGAGTTCGCCAATACATTGCCTCCGGCCGTGGCTATCCTGAAGTACTCTCCGGATTCATCCATGGAGAACTGGTTTAGAACGTAGCCAGGAACTTCGCCGCTGGCCCCACACTCTATCTCCTTTTCTTCAATGTGGATTCTGTGGATGAGTGTTCTTCCGAACTCGCGGAAGGCAATGTAAATATTGTTCGATGACATGTACATCTCCCGATTGTATCCAACCAAGAATACCTTCTGAGCGGGTTCCTCGTCGTGATACATGTCGATTGCCGTTATCGTCATGAATCGGTAGCTGTGATCTGGAGCGTCTATGTAGTAGATCTCTTCGGCAGGCGTTTCTTCGACTCTGTCTGAGAAGTATGTTTTGGGTAGTCTCACTTCACTGCCGCAGGAATCTGCAGGCATGTCTGTGAGGACATAGACGTGGTCGCCTATCATCCTCGAGTTGAAATAGGCACCGTCTTTTGAGATAGTCTTAGCTTGGCTGGGGTTTCGTCTGTCTGAAACGTCGAAGATTCTCGTAAAGGTCTTCCCTTCCGCATCTTCGAATACGACTAGTCTGTTTCCATTGATGAATACGCCTTTCACGGTTCCGTTCATACAAATCTGCGAGAGCACTTCGGCGTTTTCAGCTGGATACGCTTTCAAGATGAAGAGGTTGTCTTTCGAAGTTGTGTAGATGAATTCTCCATCTGTCTTCGCCGTGTCGGCTTCATCTATCCCTTCTACTTGGACGTTCGTTGTCGAGTGTGAAGTGATCACAACTTCCGTAGTAGGCAAGGCGCTTAAGCCAGAGGACGCCGTCATTTTACCCGCACTCGCTAGCCCGAAAGAAATCCCCTTCGCTGTGAACTGGACCTTATAGTATGGGCTTACATCGTGCCTAGCTTCCAAGAAACTTCGCAACTCCTGATAGGAAGAGAACTTCCTCAACTCCGGCTGTGTCGAGTAGTAACGTGTGCTTTTATACGACCCCGACCACGCGGCAACTAGTGATATGGCGCCCAGCAGGAATGTAACTATCATTGCTGAGGCAGTGGTTCTTCTCATTCTCTCCACCCCACCAGACTATCCTCCTTCTTTCTCGAGTTTGCTGCCCATTACCTCGATGAGACTGCCTATTTTGTAGACCACGTAAGCCAGCAAGATGATTATGACAAAGACTCCGAAGTCTTGCAGTAAACGCATCAGTTCTGACAAAGTCATTTTCCATTACACCTCCTGCTGAAAGAGTGCAAAGCCTGTGACTTAATGCCACGTTTTAGAACACGTTGTACTACAAATAGAACAGCAGGATGATGAAGGACTCTTGCTTCTCACCTAGGCTGAATTCCCAATACATGTTACGTGCGTGCAGAGGTGTATGCCTTCGCGAACAGCAAAGGCTGATGTGACTGAACCACAGAATCGGGAAGCATGAGCTCGAATGACCATGTGGTTTTGAAGCTCCCATAGCTTTTTACCGAGGTATTGACTAGTAGACTAAAAACATGCCGTTATGGGATGAAAGAAATGCAGTACGATATAAAGTATAGACCGTCCTACTCGATGCTCGTAGTCAAGTTGAACCCCGGCGAGACTATAACCGCCGAGTCAGGGTCGATGACTTACATGGGTTCTGACATAGATGTCCAAACTCGGAGACGGGAACAGAGTATCCTCGGCAGTTTGGGGCTGAAGCTGATTGGGCGCCAGTCTTTCTGGGTCAACGAGTACAGCGCGCCGCAGAACGCTGGAGAAATTGCCTTCGTCTCGGCTCCTGTCGGCGACATCGAAACCCTTGAAGTCACACCTAGTCAAGGCTATATCATCCAGAAGGCTGCCTACATTGCCTCTACCCAGAACGTGAACTTGGACATTCAGTGGCAAGGCTTCACGAAGGGACTGTTCGGACAGGGATTGTTCATGATAAAGGTGACGGGCACCGGAATGCTGTTCATAAACACCTTCGGCGCTATAGACAAGCACACGCTCAGGTCTGACCAGACCTTGGTCGTCGACAACTTTCACCTAGTGGCCTTCAGCGACACCTGTAACTACAAGGTTAAGAAGTTTGGGGGGCTGAAGGAGACTCTGCTAGGCGGAGAAGGCTTGGTAACCGAGATTAAGGGTCCAGGCGACGTGTACATCCAGACAAAGAACCTGAGGGAGTTCGTCGAGTGGCTCTGGACGCTACTGGAGCCACGGGTCAGGGCGAGAGCGAGGTAGGGGCAGCGAGTGTGGGGTTCAGCGGCAGAACAGTGACAGCAATAGTCGAGTTCCCAGACCGACAGATACTCCTTGTCAAGAGGGGCACCGTGGTTTTCAAGGACTATTGGGCGCTGCCAGGCGGAAGAGTTGATGACGGGGAGACTGCTGAGCAAGCCATTGTGCGGGAAGTGAAGGAAGAGACAGGGCTTCGAGTAGAGATAGTAAAGAAGATGGGTGAATACCACGAAGTAGGCGTTCAGGACGGGATAGCATACGACTACTACCCAACCTGCTTCCTAGTAAAAATGGTGAGCGGAGAGATCAGAAGACAGGAGAAAGAGATCGAAGAGATTCGCCTGTTCAGTCTCAACGAGCTTCCTGAGAAGCTTGCCTTTGAACACTCAAGCATGATTCGAGACTACATGAGCATGTTTCAGGAATAGACGAACTCGCGTTTCTGACTATGAGATATGAAACCCAACAGCAAAAACCCGAAATGCACTGTACTTGAAGACAAGAAGCCTGCCCAGTTATCTTTGCTGCCTATGAGCAGCATACAAAAACGGTTCGTTCCACGCATAAGCACACAAACACACAAAACCGCAAACTACAAAACAAACGATACCCAGAACTGAAGCAAGAATGAACACCAAAAAACTGCCTCCCGGACAACACGAAACTGGCCATCTCCTGGAATGGAACATCGAACACCCCGGCATCACTCCGAAAAACCCCAAAATTGACCTAAAAACGTGGACCCTAACAATTGATGGAGAAGTCAAAAACCCTCAAGAACTAACTTGGCAACAGCTCCTCCGTCTCCCAAGTATCCAATCTGTAAGCGACTTCCACTGCGTCGAAGGCTGGAGTGTCACAAACCTCAGATGGCACGGAATCAAATTCCTCACCGTAACCCAACTCGTACGACCAAACAAAAACGCGGCGCACGCCACCTTCACCTGCGCAGACGGCTACACCACCTCCTTAGCTCTCCCAGAACTCCTGCAAGATGATGTTTTACTCGCCACCAAAGTCAACGACAAACCTCTCGAAACCCCGATCGGGGGGCCACTCCGACTCGTCGTCCCGCAAAAGTACGCCTACAAAAGCGCCATGTGGATAGAGAGAATTACATTCACAAGAACGAAAGAACTCGGGTTCTGGGAGAAGAGGGGCTATAGCGACACAGCCGATGTCCGGAAGAACGATAGATTCACAATGCGCTAAATCACACAAGACACACAAAATACTAAAGCCTCAAAGACCAAATAGAGATAGGAGATCTCCATGCCCATAACAAAAAGCGAATTCGAGAACGGAAGAATCCACAACACCCTGGAAGAGGAAATCGTCGCGTTTCTCAGCGAACGAAAAGACCGTGCATTCACATCTCAAGAAATAATGGAAGGACTGCGTTACCACGCAGAATTCAATACGCCCGAAATCTCCAGAATGTCAGCTTTCGCCGTCGCCGACTTCACAACGTTCCTCCACCACTTGGTGGAAAGAGGAACAATCAAGATGAAAATTGTCCGAGGTCGGATGTACCTCACAGCAGCGGAAGCCCAGTCAGCAAGATGCCCAAAATGCAGGGTAGAAATCACCAACCCTAAGAAGACGTGGAATATGACGGGGCGACCTAACAAGAAAGGCGAGACGTTCCAACTCCAGATAGGGCTCTACCAATGTCCACAGCATGGGCCGTTCCGAGCAGTGTTGAGCAAGCAGAAAATCCCCGCAGGAGCAGGCACAACTGCCACCAAGATGAAGAAAGCAACCAAACGGAGAACGCGTCGAGCAAAATCCAAAGTCACCCGGAAAACAAAGGAGAAAAAACGCAAATCAAGCCCATGGCTACTCATCTAAGTCACCATCTTTTTTCCGGTCTCTCTGATAGACAGGGCCAACGCTGCGCCTATCCCTCTCCCAAACGCAGAACCAAGTCTCTGTCTGAAGTTCCAAGGTATCCCAAGCAAGCTTACTGTGAAACCGGTGAGATAGTCGTAAGCGGAAGAACGAAGAACGAACTGAGCTTGGTGAATAGGCTGCGGCGGGCAGGAAAACTCCCACGATGCTTTTCTGGAACGACTCGAGCAAACGCGCAGTCATGGAGATTTGCTCCACAGCAGAGACGGACTCCCGAAACATCCCAACAGAATCGAGGAACAACGTTCGGTGCCACGGCATAACTCAACAGATGCGCGTGCTTGTGCGAAATCGGCTAGCTTCTCATATTCTCCATGGTTACTCTGATCGCGATTTCAACGGCCTTGATAATCCTCTCTAATTCCATGAACGGTATCGTTCCCTTTCCAGCTTCCTGCAACTGTGCCGCCTGTGACGGTAGACTCGGAACATGTATGAACCCTGCTGGTATGTCTTGCCCGTCGCTGCGTAATTTGTGCATCATATGGAAGAACAGCTGGTTGCAGCCGAAAGTTCCAGCTGTATAGGAGATTTCCGATGGGACTGCGTTTTCCCGCATCCTGCCAAGAATTTCCCGGACAGGCAGTATAGTGAAGTATGCTGCAGGTGCTTCTGGATCCAGAATTTCGTCTTCTGGTCGGCTTCCGCAATTGTAGACGATGCTGGACTCTTTTAGGTCTACGAAGTTTGCGGCGACTCTTTCCAAGGAAATGACCGGTCGAAAAGATTGTCCAAGGCTCATCATTATCCTTGGTTGGTGATTGTCTATTATCTCTTCGATCTTGGTTCTTATTTCCTTGTATCGAAGCGGTATCTGGAAAGACTTGATTCTGAAGTTCCCAAGTTCTCTGTCGTTGAATGCTTTTGCAGCCTCCCAAGAAGGGTTAACTGGGAAGCCTGCAAAGGGTTCAAATCCGGTTAGGACGATTGGTTTTCTCGATTCTTTCATCCAGTTTTCACGGTCGTTGGTTACATTATGCCTTCTCTTTTTCCATCATCGTTGCTATAGTGATGGCGGATTCGATGTTCTTCTTGAGTTCGCTCATGGTAGGTGAGGAGTTTTTGTAGTATTCAACCGTCCCGCGGTCTTTAGTTCTGAAGAGAATCAGGTTTGTGGGATAGAAGTAGTGACCGAGCACGCCTTTGCTTCTCTTTGATTCCTCGATAAATTCGGGGGAATACTTGACGTGTACTCGAGTGAAAACCACTGCATCTCCGTGTTTCTGCATGAGGTTCCTTGCTAATCTGTCTAACTTGGGCTTCTGTTTCTCGCATGCTGGGCAACCGTCTCGGGTAATGGCTATAACGTATGTTGTTCCAATCTCGCGGGCCAAATGCTCGGCAGCAGGTTTACGTGTCTTCGCAATTTCCTTCTCGAGCTTGGAGTACTCGACCTGGTTGATTGCCATGGCGTCTTATCAATGGAAGAGGATATTTAAGCAAACCGCTCCTATCATAAGAAGCGGGCTGCGTCGGGGAGTTCCAATTCTGTTTGAACTATTCCTTCGACTTCGCTTCAACTTCTCTCATCGGGACGCCGCAGCATACAAGTTCACAAGTCGGGCATCCACACGGGTCATCAATTACGACTGCCAGACCGCATTAGGCACACTTGTATTTTGCGCCTTTCTTTTTGGCCAATGCTTCGCTCCCTTCTAGCGATTCCTCGGAGGTTTTCTAAATCTTTAGCCTTCTGTCCACTTCGTCCCAGTTGACTAAGTTCCAGAAGGCGTCGACGAACTTTGCTCTCAGGTTCTTGTAGTCAAGGTAGTACGCGTGTTCCCATACGTCGAGCACCATCAGGATTCTGAACATCGGATACACGTTGTTGTTGTGCTTCTCAATCTGCATTATCATCGGCCTGTCGGTTTGTTTGCACCAACTCAGCGCAGCCCACCCTGAACCCTCTACACTAACAGCCGCCTCGGAGAACTCTTTCTTGAACCTCTCAAGACTCCTGAATTCCTTCTCGAGGGCGTCTGCCAAAGGGCCTCCGGGCTTTCCGCCACCCTCCCCTGCTGGTGCCATGTTTGGCCAGAATAGCGAGTGGAGTAGGTGTCCTCCGATGTGGAACGAAAGGGTCTTCAACGTGGATTTAATGTCCAATTCGGCGTTTTCTCTTCTCGCTTTCTCGAGTTTCTCGAGTATCGAGTTTGCACCTGTAACGTAGGCTTGATGATGGTTCTGGTGGTGTATCTTCAGCTGCTCTTCTGAAATATGCGGTGACAGAGCATCATACTTGTAGGGCAGTTCGGGCAACCTGTAAAGACTGCTTTTCTCCATGTCTTTCAACTCCTAACCATTCAGTACTAAAGGCACTTTCTATTTTAACGTTTTTGGAAACTACCTTGCACTTAGTTTCTTTGGGGCTTGAGATCTAACTGGTTCATTCGGGCTTTTGCGACCCTGTCTGTTAATCATCACGTGTCAGCGTGTCTTTCGGAGTCCTTGAAAAGCACCATGTCGTCCAAGGTTGCAAAAGAACACTTCGGTTTGTTCTATTCTAGGTCTAAACAAGAAATATAAAGTGAACAGGACAAATGATAGCTACGTCTGAAGGTGTCATGGAGTGCTCGTCCGGGATAAGGAGAAGACCGCGGACGTTCAGGTACAGGGAGTTGTGGCGATCGTATCGGGAGTCATAATGTTCTCCGCACTGTTACTACCTTGGTTGTCCGCACAGTATGGCGCCCTCTTGGGGCTGACTCAAGCGGAAAGTCAAGCCGCAGTTGCAGTCCCTATGACAATGATATTCCTGGCAGTCATGACCGTTTTTGGCGGTGCAATACACATCCTAGGCTACAGGGTGGGAATGCAAATCGCGACGTTAACGTCTGCGATAGCCTTTTTCATATCTGTCATGGTGATAATCGTCACCTTGGCGAACGCTGATACTCACGGGGGAAGGACAATTAGCCTCCTAATTGGACCTTGGATAGGGGCTGCTGGGGCTGTCTTCGGCACCGTCAGCTCGAAACTTGAGCGAAGGTAACGAATCGAACGCATGTCTATTTTGCCTGTTGAGTATGTAAGATTTTAAAGCATCTTTAGGCTATTTACTCATCGGGGAAGTCTATGAGTGGCGCAATGCTAGGTGAAGCACGCGAGAAAAAACCGAAACCTTTGACGAAAAAGGAGAGAAAAGAGAAAAGAAGAAAGAAGAAGCTTGCAAGACTACAGAGACAGAGGGAGTAGCTGGACCTAGGCATGGTCTCTTAGGTCGAGTGTTGCCTTCGAGATCTCATCATCAACTGCTTCCACTTTAAAGCCCTTCTTATTGCACAAGTGAAACATTATCGCATTGCTTGACATAATGTCCCCGCAGATGGCATCAAGACCAACATCCTTGCCTATCTCGATTACAGCGTCCATCATTCTAGAACCTAATCCACGCCCCTGCCATTTGTCTCCAACGACTACTGCGAATTCTCCACATTTCAGGTCAGGCTGCAAAATAAGTCGAGAAACAGCAATTATCTTCCTCTTCTGTTCCTCCTGAACTTCAGCAATCATGGCGACTTCTCTGTTGTAGTCTATGCTGCAGTATCTCGTTAACATATCGTGGGAGATTTCCTTAATTACTTGGAAGAACCGGAAGCGCATCGTTTCCTCAGAGAAAGATTGGAACAGTTCAGAGATGAGGATTTCATCTTCAGGCTTTATCGGACGCAGCAAAACAGGTGTTCCATCATTCAACTTCCATTTGGTAGCGTACTTTGAAGGATAGGGGGTGATGACGAGGTGTTCCTGAGGATGAACGTCGCCGAGGATTCTTTCAGAGTCTATCGCTATGCGGGTGTCCACTGCAACAGCACTGTTTTCGTGTACTATTAGGGGATTTATGTCCATTTCTTTGATTTCCGGGAAGTCTGTCACTAGCTGTGAAAATCTGACCAGGATTTCCTCCAACAGTCTCAGGTCAACGCTGTTCTCTGACCCCATGTGTCTGTAAATGACCGTTCTCTCCATCAGTCTCCTCGCGAGGATTCGGTTAAGGGGTGGAAACCCTGTGCTTACGTCTTTAAGGAGTTCAGCAGCTACTCCACCCATCCCGAAAAGGATTGTGGCGCCGAAATGCGGGTCTCTCTTCGAACCGATTAGGAGTTCATGTCCTCTCTTCTTGATCATTGGTTGAATGATAACGCCTTCGAACAATGCTCCGGGCCCGTGTTTTTTTGTTCTCGCCGCCAGCTCGTTGAAACAGTCCTCCGCCTCTGCGTCCGAACGCACGTCAAGAATGACTCCTTCAACTCGTGACTTGTGAATTATTTGAGGCGAGAAGGTCTTCATCACGACGGGGTATCCAATCTTCGAAGCTTCCGCAGCCGCCTCTTCGGGGGTCTTCGCAATCACAGATTTTATCGTCGGAATCTTGTACGCTAAGAGAAATTGACCTGACTCGGGGTCCGTCAGGACTGTGCGTCCTTCGCTAAACGCCTTCCTAAGCACCTCTCTGAGGAAGACAGGTATTGAAACTTCCACCGGAAGCTCTTCGGGGGTCTCATAGAGCAACTCAAGGTTTTGGGTGTAGCTCCACATGGACATGAACGTAGAGACCGCTTGCTCAGGGGCGGTGAAAGCAGGGATACCGTTCTTGCGGAGGATGTTTCTGGCTTTCCAGCAGTCGTCTTCGCCCATTAGAGACGTCAGGACGGGTTTTGTGGTTGTGCGGGCCAGCCCCACTATAGCTTTTGCAGTCTCCACTGGGCCAGATGCGCCTTGGGGAGTGTAGATAAGCAGGAAGCCATCACTGTTCGGGTCTTTAAGGCATATCTCCATAACCTTCTTGAACCTGTCTGTGGTTGCTTCTTCCAACACGTCCACAGGGTTTAGTTTGCTGCAGTAAGAAGGCAATATCTCATTCAATTTCCTGACGGTGTCGTTTGACAATGCTGAGAGTTTTCCACCTTTGGCTATCAAGGCGTCTGTGGCCATTATCCCTGGTCCCCCCGCGTTGGTGATTATCGTAAGGTTCGGACCTCTAGGGTTCGGCTGCATGGCCAATGATTCGACGCAGTTGAAGAGGTCACTGATAGCTTCCACTCGAACAATCCCTGCCCGTCTGAAAGCTGCATCATAGACTGCATCTTCTCCGCACAGAGCACCGGTATGACAGATGGCGGCTTCGGCGCTTTCACGGAATTTTCCCGCCTTCACGACCACTATGGGTTTGGCTCTGGCGAAGCCTCTGGCCGCGCTCATGAATTTTCGGGCGTTTTCGATGGATTCAACGTACAACACTATGCTTTTCGTTTGGGAGTCCGTGCCAAAGTAGTCAATCAAGTCTCCGAAGTCAACATCCAACATCGAGCCCACTGAAACAACTGCACTCAATCCGACATGTGCGTCAGAAGCCCAGTCTAAGACTGAGGCGCACAGCGCTGCACTTTGTGCAAAAAAAGCTATCCTTCCAGGACCTGCCGACTTGTTAGCAAATGTGGCGTTGAGTTTAATGCTTGGACGGATCACTCCCAGACTGCTAGGGCCGACGATGCGCATGTTGTAGCGGTCCCTTATCTTGATAATCTGCCCTTCCAGTTTCCTTCCTTCTTCACCGGTTTCTCTAAAGCCTGCTGAGATAATGATGATAGCAGGCACTCCAGCTTTTCCGCACTCCTCCATTATTTGTGGAACGGTGTGGGCCGGAGTCGCTATGATCGCTAGGTCCGTTTGCCGTGGAATCCTCTCGATTGACGGGTAGGCAGTTATGCCCTGCACTACCGGTCTGAAGGGGTTAACGGGGTAGACTGTCCCTTTGTAGCCGACTCCGACTAAGTTTTGGAGCAATCGAGCGCCTACGGAGCCCTGTTTTTCGCTGGCTCCAATAACAGCTACTCTTTTCGGGTTGAAGAGTTTGTCGAGGTTTTCGACACCCAATCCTCGAGGCGGCCTCCTATACAGACCTTTCTTCTCATTGTATATATACCATTATTGTTACAAGGACCGAGAACAGCAAACGTGCTACATGCTGTTTCCAGAGGATTAATTGGTTACGCTGTGCCCGGTGCTTCTACTCGGGAGAAAGCATCAGCTTGTTCTTTATCTTCAATCTGCCATCCTTCGCGTGGGGCGTCCTCAGCAAAGTGTCGCCGCATTTCTCGATTTCCCTAGCCTGTTCGGCAAGAAGAGCGCTTGCTTGAACCATCTCGTGGGCACAAGCCACCAGCGGTATGTATTTCTCTTTGTCCTTCTCGACGAAGCATGCTTGAACGTTGATTTCGGCAGCCTTTTTCAACATTTCATAAGCGGCCATCGCTTTCGTCTTCGCGTAGGGATTCTTGAACGTAGGAGAGTCTCGGATACTATCAGTATCCATGATTAGTTGTGGAGGGGTTAGTGGGGCTCCAGCCCTGAGGGCATCTATCATTTTGTCGATTTCTTGGGTCAACAGTCTAAAGATACCTGTGATCGCTAGGACTTTTATGACGTTGGAGTTGAAAATCGCCATCTCTGTGAGGTCGAGCAGTTCTTTTCGTGCACCAATGAGTGGGTCGCCCATGATGATTATGTAGCCTAAGCCTTGCTGCTCTATCTCGGTTCTTACACGCTTTCCAGGGGCGTCTGTGAAGACGACTGTGGGGACTTTCTTCTTAGACAGAACTTCTCTTGCCTTTGCAGGTCCCGGTGCAGAGGTGTTGGGCGAAGCGAAGAGGACGATGGCTGGGCTGAAATCGAAGATTTTTCCGATCGCGTCTTCGACGACCTCGACGTCCATCTTGGAACCGGTTGTCACAGTCCTGACGGTTACGTCCTTTCTGTCTGCCAACTCGTCTAAGAGCAGTTCGAGTAGCGGTGCGGTTCCGATGTTGCCGCACTTGAAGACTCCAACTCTTATCAAGAGCTGTCACTTCAGAGTCATAGTCTTCCTATGCGTATATATTGCTTTAAGCTGGCAAGTGGCCGTCAATAATAGACGCCCGATGAGCTTTACAGATTGATCGCTGAGCAAAGTTTATATTTTTGTTGACTTGTGCATAGTCTAGAATTTACTGCAAGAGGTAATGGAAATGGCCTATTTGACTACTCAAGGCGGACAACCGGTTTTGATACTCAAAGAGGGAACAGGTCGGAGACGTGGACGAGAAGCACAACGGAACAACATTATGGCAGCCCGTGTGATAGGCGAAGTGTTACGTACAACGCTTGGACCTCGCGGGATGGATAAGATGCTTATCGACTCGCTGGGTGACATAACGATAACAAACGACGGTGCAGCTATCCTCGATGAAGTTGAGGTTGAGCATCCGGCAGCTAAGATGATTGTGGAGGTAGCGAAGACTCAGGATGACATGGTAGGCGATGGAACAACGACTGCTGTTGTCCTTGCGAGCGAACTTCTCAAACGAGCAGAAGAACTCTTGGACCAGAATGTCCATCCGCTGATTGTGGTAAGCGGTTATCGCAAAGCAGCACAGAAGGCGGTGGAGCTTCTGGACAAGATAGGTATAACGGTGGACATAGAGGATCGTGCGATGCTTCGCAGAGTTGCGTTGACCAGCATGGGAAGCAAGGCTGTGGGTGCGGTGAAAGAACCGTTGGCAGATATCGCCATCGACGCGGTGAAGCAAATATCCGAAAAGCGCGGAAACAAGTGGGTGGCGGACATCGACAACATTCAGATCGTCAAGAAAGAGGGAAAAAGCCTATTCGATAGCCAACTTGTCAAAGGCGTCATAATCGACAAGGAGGTCGTCCATGTTGGGATGCCGAAAACGCGGACAAACGCGAAGATTGCCCTCTTGGACTGTCCTCTAGAAGTCGAGAAAACAGAGTTCAGCGCAGAAATCCGCATAAAAGACCCAACTCAGATGCAGGCTTTTCTCGATCAGGAAACCCACATGCTTGAGGGAATGGTGAATAAGATTGCGGCATCAGGTGCCAACGTGCTGTTCTGCCAGAAGGGGATAGACGATTTAGCGCAGCATTTCTTGGCCAAGAAAGGTGTACTCGCGGCTAGACGAGTGAAGCAATCTGACATGGAAAAACTCGCGAGAGCGACCGGCGGAAAAATCGTAACAAACTTGGAAGACCTCAGTTCAAAGGACTTGGGCGCAGCGGGCTTGGTTGAAGAGCGCAAAGTTGGCGATGACAAGATGGTGTTCGTCGAGAAATGCAAGACTCCTCACTCTGTGGCTATCCTAATACGGGCCGGCTTAGAGCGCATGGTGGACGAGGCGGAACGTGCGATTAACGACGCTCTCTCAGTGGTTTCAGACGTCATCGAGAATAACAAAGTGGTCCCAGGAGGCGGCGCAATCGAGGCGGAGATGGCAAAAGAGATACGCACTTATGCCACGAAAGTCGGTGGAAGAGAACAACTCGCTATGGAAGCCTTTGCAGAGTCCATGGAAATCGTGCCTAAGACTCTGGCAGAAAACGCTGGCTTGGACCCTATCGACATTCTCGTCAGCTTGAGGACCGCTCATGAGAAGGAGAAAGGGCACCTTATGGGCGTGAATGTCTTCACGGGCAAAATCGTAGACATGGAGCGGAGCGGAGTGATAGAACCTGTTTCGGTGAAAGAACAAGCGATAAAGTCAGCCACAGAAGCATCATCGATGATACTTCGCATCGACGACGTGATCGCAGCCACGAAGCCGAAGGAAGGCAAAGGACCGGGCGGGATGCCTGAAGGCGGCGGAGAAGAAGAGTACTAACCATTCTCCTTTTTTTTGCGTCCATTTATATTCTTCGACTTGCAGTGGTTTTGAATCAGCCACTCCAACTCTAATCTCTTTCTCATAAGTGCACGATTATGTAGACAAGCCGGATCACAAGCGTGCGCAACCTCCCGTCGAGTGGCGATGTTAGCGACTTTCCTTTTTGGCTCGATTTGGGTAGCCATAAGCGGAGATGGATAGGTTAATCTTCCCCCGGGCTCTGTAACTGTTGCAGGGTGTCAAGCCATGGGATCGGCCTCTGAAGTTGAGATCGTTGACGCAGTTGAGAACTCCGAAAAACGAAGAATATCTCTACAGGTTCTTGTTTCATAGAGAAAGAGACGTGTATGGGGAGCACTTTCGCAGGAGAAGGAGCGTCTTCTGTGACTATCGTCGTGAGTGCTTTAAGCATGCGATTCCAAAGGGCTTCCATAAGCAGATATTGAGGTTTGAAGGCGATCAAGTGGGCACGATAGAGTATGCTCCTCCCGCAGACTCAGGTCTCCCTCTGCGCGCGCGCCTCCGCTACACATGCCTCTAATCCATGATTTCCCACGTGTAGGCGTGCTCTGAGGGGTTGGGTGAGCAGCTATTTAAGTTGCATGATCGTATTGATGGGTGGGATGGCGATGGAAGGTTTCACGTCGCTGACGCTACTCGGAGTGGTCCTGATCGCCATCGGGATAGTGTTGGTGGCGTTACCGGTGATTGCGAAGTACATCCCGAACCTTGAGGGCATTCCTTGGATTGTATTGTGGGTGTACCGTTCAGACGGTTTTGTGTTCGCAACCTCACCTATCCTCATAATCATCTCCATCCTATCCCTGGTTGTTCACCTTATTACGCGCACGAAGATAGGTTAAGGCGCGCATCAGCCTGGTATTTCTGGAAAGAGTATTTTCTTCGTGTTGGCTTTACAGTTGGGGCATTCCCGCTCG
>CAYNAW010000037.1:0-2175 GCA_964395545.1 uncultured Candidatus Bathyarchaeia archaeon
TTGTCCAGCTCCCGCAGCTCAAGTCTGCAAACGCCGTTCTCTAGGGCAAGAGTGTTCTGAATCGTGTGCTGCACCGTGATGTCAGACTCTGCGTGAATGTCCAACACGCCCTCACTCACATAGCCCGTGCCATTCCAAACAAACAGCGTCGGGCATTCGCCACCGCCTCCTCCACTGGTCTCTACCCATCGCCAGAACCGTGCCTTATTTGAGTTTATTGTTGTTTGACAAGTCGAACACCATTGAGCATGCCAGATTGAAAAGGTATCCAAGTTTTTGTACATCACACATTGATCGTCATTACAGTGCTGACAGTTGAACTGATGGGACAATTCATGCATTAGTAATTGCGTTCTCGGAACATCAGGATACCAGCCTCGTACTATTAGTGCATTCCACATCGGTGGTGAGAACCCTACTATATCTGTGGGATACTGTCCAGTAAAGACCATTACCAAGTCTATATAGTAGCTTCCCCAACCTGGAATGTTTACCATCTTCGGTTCCCATTCCCAGAATCCACTTGTGTTGTTGTATACACCACCACATTCTCTGAGAGCCTCTTGAAGCAACTCACCTATGTCATCTTCGCCATCTGTACTATCCCAAGTGTCCCACCAACCTCGTAGGATGATCTCTATACCGAACACCGATTCAAAGTGTGCAAAGGCATCACCGATGTATATACCCCATCCGAGATACCTTTGCCATCCATGTGGAAACTCGAAGTTAAATTCCTCGTCAGCGATAACCATTATGTCTACAGTCTTTTCCCAGTAACCAGCGTGTACAGAAGGAACGTAAAGCGTTACGGCTAGGAGAAGTATTGTGCTAACGAGTAGGAATCTCTTGTGCACGTTGATCCCTCCAGTAGAATGCTATCCAAACGAGGATTGCTAGAAAGGATGCAAAAACAATCACCCTGACTTGTCCGCCGAAGGTAGAAATGTACGGCAGGAAATCCATGTAGGGTCCTAAGGGTGTGTTACGTTGTTCTTCTATCCACAATTGGTAGCGATGCGAGTCCTGAACCGCGGATATAACCACTACTGCCATGCAAACGATTAGTATTAATGCCACCAGATGCCTTCTATTCCTTTTTTCATTCACCATTTCTGATAAGCTCTGATGCTGTCCCATGTGGTTGAACCGCCGCGCGCGCATCACATCCATCCACCATCCCCAGATTTACATTCTGGTATATTCAAAACATAAGCTTTCTGGCTGCAATAGCTCAAAGTCGGATGACACAATCGTTGAAAACGTGGAGTCTATAAGGACTGGATAGTAGACACAGCTCATTTGACCCGAAGGCCACCACCGAATACCACCGCACCAAAGACATCCTCCACATCATGGCGTTCCTAGGACACAAGAAACCGGACAACACCTTCCTCTACGTCCAACTCGACGAAAAGCTATTCAGATACCACGACGACAACTTCACCGTACGCATCGCCCAACCCTCGGCGAAGCCATCCCCCTCGTCAAAGCCGGGTTCGAGTACGTCACCGAAATGGACGGCCACAAGCCATACCGCAACCGCGAATAGTCTGTAACCTGCGCGCGCGCAAAAAAAGGCATGCAGACTGATTGGGACATAGACGGCAAGGTTCTCGAAATTGCATCTGCGATGAATGGTAACGTGACGTTTGTTTACCCGGAAAACGCCGACCACACCCTGAAACACAAGGAAAGGCCAAGGGAGAAACTTACAGCTGAAGTCGTGTTAAGGTATAATGCCGAAGACCGCACACTTGATCAAGATGCTTTACTTGCTATTGTGAATTGGTTAGATGAACATCACGTATGAATCTCCATCGCGCGTCAACCTCCTAGAGAAACCCTGTTACAAATGCCCTGCAACTAATGAGAAGACATCGAGATTCTCACGCACTTGTCAGAGCAAGAGTATAGAAAAAGAGGGAGTTACAGGCGATTCCTCCACGTTGGCGTTGGCTCAACTCCCATCTCGGCTCTCTCGCTATTCCTTGACTCGGCCATATTGAGGAAAATGAGCTCAACGTGAAGGCTTTGTACTTGTGGGAAAGCTACTGTGACAGTGGCTTACTTGTTAGCGTCCGCGAAACAGTCTTTAAAAGGATTTGAGACCTGAATAGATGTAGAAGGAGGGCGCGATAATGATTGAGTTACCAGAAGCTGCAGTCTTAGCCA
>CAYNAW010000037.1:2275-12793 GCA_964395545.1 uncultured Candidatus Bathyarchaeia archaeon
GGTATATGGGCATTTCCGACTGGCAGTTTTGATAACAAGTACTACCGAATGTCAAAGGAAAAGATCTCACTCTTGATGGACGCATTCGACAGAAGTTATTTTGGCGCTTTGTTTTGTGAGAAGACCGACAAGCTATCGTTGAAGGCGTTTTTGGCGACTGAGCAGCGGATCCCCGGATTAGGAAACGGCGTTTTGCAGGATATATTGTTTAATGCCAAGATGCACCCGAAGAAGAAAGTGAGTACCCTTTCCAAGAAGGACAAGGAGGGACTATTAGACTCCCTGAAGCTAACGCTGAGCCGGATGGTCACTCATGGGGGGCGGGACACGGAAGCTGACTTGTATGGCAGACAGGGCGGGTACAAGACAATACTCAGCAGAAACACCGTAGGCAAACCATGTCCAATCTGCGGAACAATCATCCAGAAAGAGGCCTATATGGGTGGAAGCATCTATTTCTGCTCCACGTGCCAGAAGACGTGAAACTCGTCTGCTTGCTGCTCCAGTCGTGCTCGAAGCACTAGGTGACTTTGTTACGTCCCTGCTTGTTCATCTTCTCTATTAACGTGAAAATGCAGGTCTCGTCGGGCGTTGGGCAATCCATCGCGGGATGATACAAGCACTTCCTTTTTTTTCCGGGCTTATCGTTACTCTGCATAGGCATCGACGATTCGTTCGATCATCTTCGTCTACGCCTTCGAACGGTTAACTGTTTCGAAACAAAAATCAGCCAAGACCTGACCGCCTGCGTCTGCTAAAATGATCCTCTTTCGACGATTACTGGCGCGCGCATGAGGCCAACACTATCTCTCTTGCGTCTTATCGCGCTTCGTCTGACTCGTGAACTCGAAACGGAGGAGGCTCGGCGAACCCGCTGTAGGCATGGTGTGTCAAGGCGAACGTAAACCTTATCTGAGCTTCGATACAGTTTTTCCGTAAAAATCAATCGCGCCAGGAAAGGGTTTGTAGACGATGAGAGAACCGCTTTGGACGCCGTCGGAAGAACAGGCCGAACAGGCCAACTTGTCCAAGTTCATAGACGTTGTTAACAGGAAACATGGCTGCAGACTCGAGTCATACAAGCATGTTCACGCCTGGTCTGTTGAAAACCTGCATGCCTTCTGGGCTGCCATGTGGGATTTTGGCAGGATAAAAACCTCAAGAGGGTACGAAACCGTTGTGGACGACTTGAAGAAGTTTCCAGGCGCCCGATGGTTTGTCGGCGCACGACTAAATTTTGCTGAGAACCTGCTGCAGCACCGCGACGCGCACACCGCTTTCATTTTCCGGGGCGAAACCCAAACGACCGCTCGGCTGACGTATGAGGAACTCTACTACGCGGTATCTCGCCTGGCCAAGTCGATGCGTGACGCTGGAGTTTCTGCCGGCGACCGTGTTGCGGCGTACATGCCTAACCTCGCAGAGACGTGCATCGCCATGCTGGCAACTGCGGGCATCGGTGCTGCGTGGTCTTCATGCGGCACTGAGCTGGGTGCAAAGGCGGTTCTTGACCGGTTCGTGCAGATCGAGCCGAAGCTGCTGTTCACGGTTGACGGCTATTTCTACAAGGGAAAGGCCTTCAGCGTCCTGCCCAATGCTGAGGAAGTGGCAAAGGGACTGCCGTCGCTGACGAAGACGGTGGTGTTTCCATACGTCCGACAGTCACCTAACGTTGCTTCGATACCGAACGCCGACGTTGCCAGCGACTTCATTTCCCAAAACGGAAAGCCACCAATGCGGTTCGAGCAACTGCCGTTCGACCACCCGGTCTATATTATGTTTTCCTCGGGCACAACGGGTAAGCCGAAATGCATGGTACAAGGCTGCGGCGTCCTCATCAACCACTTGAAGGAACTCGTCCTCCACACGGACCTGAAGCGCGAGGACAGGATTTTCTACATCACGTCGCCTAGTTGGATGATGTGGAACTGGCTGCTCAGCTCGCTCGCTGTCGGAGCCACCGTGGTCTTGTACGATGGCAACCCCAACTACCCAGATTGGCGAGCCATGTGGCAGATGACACAGGATGAAGGCATCACCGTATTTGGATGCAGCGCAAGCTACATCAACTACCTCAAGAGCGTGAATGCCAAGCCGGCAGAAACCTTCGACCTTTCATCCCTGCGGGAGGTTTCGCAAACGGGCTCACCGCTTTCAGTAGAGGGGTTCGAATATGTCTACCGCGAGATCAAGAGAGACCTGCACTTTAACTCGATTTCCGGCGGCACGGATATCAATGGCTGTTTTGCTGCGGGCAGCCCGATTCAGCCCGTGTACGCGGGCGAGCTGCAGGGTCCAGCCTTAGCCATGAAAGTGAAGGCGTACGACGAGAGCGGCAACGCCGTTGTCGACCAACAGGGAGAACTCGTCTGTGAAGCCCCAGCGCCGTCGATGCCCATCTACTTCTGGAACGACCACGACCACAGGAAGTATAAAGAGACCTATTTCAGCGTCTACCCCAACGTTTGGCGACACGGTGACTGGATAATCGTCCACGGCGACACGGGAGGCATAACCTTCCTCGGACGCTCAGACTTCACGCTGAAGCCTTCAGGCGTGCGCATAGGACCGTCGGAGATATACAACGTGCTGGACCGGTTCGCAGAAGTGGCTGACAGCATGGTGGTCGGACAAGACTGGAAAGGAGATCAACGGATCATCCTCTTCGTTAAGATGACGGCAGGATCCGAGTTGTCAGAAGACTTGAAGACCCGCATTAGAAACGCCCTCCGCACAGAGGCATCCCCTCGCCACGTCCCAGCCCTCATCATCGCAGCGCCAGACGTTCCCTACACGTTCAACATGAAAAAGGTGGAGAGCGCCGTCACCAACATCATGAACGGCAGACCCGTCACGAACAGAGACGCTCTGCTCAACCCAGAATCGCTCGACTTCTACGAGAAGATTCTCCAAGAGATTCAGAAGAACGAAGGAGAATAGCCGGCGAGTCGCAGCTGATCATGAGCAGGACTTCTTCAGCACTATTTGGCCCTGTGCATGCGCTCGAACGAGGCTGCTTTCGAAGGACATCGTCTGTTCTCTTGGAAGGCATGAAGCGTGGCTCACAGTTTTCCTTCAACCTGCATTTTTCGCAGGGCGCTCAAGTAGGCGAAGGCGCCAACGACCGCGAAGGGAACACTGGAGAGCAGTATTCGCAGCAGAAAAGCGAGTTCGATGGGGCTGCCTGCAAAGGTGTATTGGCGAAGGGCTTCCGCAGCGAGACTCAGAGGGTTAACGGCCACCACAGCCACCAATGGAGAGGGCAAGTAATTCTGGACAAACTCGAGAGGATAATAGACGGTGCTCAAGGTCAGAAGCGCGATTTGCACGATGTTCTGGAAGGCGAAGAAAAACTCTCCATGGGTGGACGCGACTGCGGCGAGGGTGGCTGGTTTCCAATTCCGTTCCCGTCAGCTTGCCATCTGCCTCAGTTTTTCGCTGTATGCGCACAGCGCAGACGGCAACAGGTCTCTTCTCGTACTCTACCCTTGTGCTATTCATGCACGGCTCGTGATAGGTTCAGTGAAGATCCCAATATGGCGAAGATGAATGCTGCCAAGCCCCAGGGTAGCACGGGGGTTTCAGGTGATAGCCCGAAGGCAAGCAGGCCCAAGTTGGAGTAGATGAATGTAATGGTTCCCCATAACAGGCTGGCTCGATCGTGTTCGCGCCGACACAGATAGGAGAATGCGGAGCCAACGATGATCACAATGCCGCTGGCGAACGTCAGGAACCATAGAAACGCATCCAGTCTAATTGCTGAAATCATCATATCCAGCACCCCGCCGAGGAGAGATAACGCCATTGCCAAAATGGCTGAATTATGTTTTTCCAAGTGCTCACCATTTCTTTCTAATCTGGAGACCCTACTTATAAATCAAAAAGCAATGAATCTAGAATGATATGGAAAAATTCATAAGCTATTGTGCCTGAGAAGTAACTGGGGAGCAAACGATGGAAAAAAGAATTCTCATTGTAGCGCTTTCTACGATACTGCCATTGCTTGTGATTAGTGGCTATATGACCGCGTCCTCAAGGCTTCCTAATAGAAATGCGGAGACTCTGCGAAAAGTCAACATCGAAGACCTTACGGTGTGGCACATCGGCAACTACGGTTCTTCGGACGGGATTCTAGAACGACTTCAGACCTCAGGAGCTCATCTCAATCACCTAGAAGTTGAAGAGTTCACCCTGAACGGTACATCAGAGTTCACTGATCTCAACGACCTGTCCTTGGTCATATTCGAGAGCGAATGGATTTCTGAGCAGTCCAGTAATTCTGAGGTCTATGCGTTTATTCGACATGCAGTTCGCGAAGGAGCGAAACTGGCCTCTCGGGGTAAGCTTACTTTTGACTTCTTCCAAGTTCTGGACAAAGCTGGAGTTAATGCAATCGGCCGAGACGAAACAGGAATTGCTAGGAATCCAGCTCAATCTAACCCACCGCTCGTTGCCTTCAAACTAAAACAATCAGTTACACCGACAGGACACCCATACTTCTACCCTTCGATATTCACCTGTAACTCTGAGGACATTGACCTGCAGACTCGCGAGTTGATCAACTGGTTTGGAGGATAGAATGATGAACCGCAGTGAGCTACTATTTCATATAAGCACAAACTTGCTTCTTGCTTCACTGGTGATAGGTGCATATTCGGTGAAGCCAGCAAACGCTGCCGGAAGTCCTTACCTCAGGTTCGTCGTGGAATATTACAACTGTCCGCTTCTGAATTCGAATCCACATGGCAAACTCAACCTGATAGTCGATATCTGCAAATTGATGAATGATGGCAGTCCTTATTACGACTGGTACTTTTACAGCAATATCGCGGTTGGTGCTGACGGGATGCGCCTTGAGACCGTTCCAGGAACAGTGAGTTACAATAGCGATTGGGAGACGGCTGCCTCTTATGCAAAACACATAGTGTGGAACGCAGGCACGTATAGATGGCTAGTCGACTACGGTCCAACTACGACTAATGGATTTGACAGCTCTTCAGCAACTGCCTCTGTAAACATTTCGCCACAAGGAGGCGGAGTTGGCTTCAGCCAAACGTACACTTACAACATTCCTTACATCAAGGTGATTTCGCTTAGTGACCTCGATGAGCATAGAGCTGAGTGGAAACATGATTTCAACGAGCAATATGACCCTGTAGGATCGCCGTCAGACTCTACATACATGGCGAGACCTGCATTCGTCGTCGAGACAACCCAGAACGCCTGGTCACTCGTTGATGGGTCGTACAAAGTTGACTTTGGTCATCGCGTTTGGTTCTGGTGGGAATATGCAAGCTTTGAATCCGACACTCTGTTTCTTGACGCACAAATGAGCGGTGACGTCGAGACAAAGATAACAATTCAATCAAGTCCCACAACCGATCACTGTTCTAGATCTCACGGTCGGTCGATAGATGCACCTTTGCCTAACCAGTGGTGGACCTGTTCAGGTTACGAGTTCAATGTAACATGGAAATCTTTCACATACGAGGAGATAGTCTACCTCACACACGGGAATCATTACGTTGAGTACGCGGCTTCTGGATACGTACCGAACTATGCTTGGCATGCAAAGATTTACGTCAACGACATTCTCAAGGCCGAAGGGGACGTAGGACGATTTACGCACTTGCGAGCCAATTTTGCAGTCTAACCTTCGAAGTCTTGCCTAAATCCCCCCTTTTTAGTATCGCCCAGACAGGCCCTCTAGGATATCCCGCAATGTGATTCCATTCCAGCAGGGGCTACCGACAAGCATCCTCTTGAGCCACTTAGATGACGGCTATAGAGCTGAACTCCATCACGAGTACACATCCACATGGTCCGACCGAAGAGATCGACCTGCGACCTTCACTTGTTTTTCCTCGTCTTCATCAGTGGTTTCCCACGGCTTCGGATGAACACGCGCTTCCCAAAAGAGAAATTTCAGAAACCAGTGATTCCAAGACTAGTAATTCGTGGGGTGCAAATTCCGTCCAACCAACCATGAATTGAAATCACGGCATGGCCGGAGGGCGCGCTAGGCTGTTTAGAAATTATCGTTGGTCTTGTGATTGATGTCGCTTGTTGTGTTTTTTCTGCGTATTTTTCTGTATTTGACGGGCTGCTTCTCTCTGGAATACAGTGTTCTGAGCTGGTTTGGGCTTTTTCCTAGTTTTCTTTGATGGTTAACCCTGTCTAAAGCCGTCTTTGATGTCTCTTCTTCACGTCTCATCGGGTGGTGTAGTGTTTGATGCTGTGGATGAGGCGTGGCTCACAGTTTTCCTTCAACCTGCATTTTTCGCAGGGCGCTCAAGTAGGCGAAGGCGCCAACGACCGCGAAGGGAACACTGGAGAGCAGTATTCGCAGCAGAAAAGCGAGTTCGATGGGGCTGCCTGCAAAGGTGTATTGGCGAAGGGCTTCCGCAGCGAGACTCAGAGGGTTAACGGCCACCACAGCCACCAATGGAGAGGGCAAGTAATTCTGGACAAACTCGAGAGGATAATAGACGGTGCTCAAGGTCAGAAGCGCGATTTGCACGATGTTCTGGAAGGCGAAGAAAAACTCTCCATGGGTGGACGCGACTGCGGCGAGGGTGGCTGCAATGCCAGCCAAGCCCATGGCTAAGACGAACAGGAAGGGAAGCAGCATGAGAGCGCTCCAGACTGCTTGAGCCGGGAGGACGATGAGGGCAATTACCATCAGCGAGGTTGCATAGACAAGGGCTGCAGCGCCCCCCGCGAGCAAATAGGCGATCACCAGTCCATGCGTGCTGATGGGCAGTGACAGCTCGTATTGAATCACGCCTTCTCGCAGCGCCAGCCAAATCCTCCGTCCAGTGTCCATGGAGGCCGCGAAGAGCCCCATTATTATGACGGCAGGAACGAAGTAGGCAAAGTAGTCGAAAGTCATCATCCTCTCGTAGACTAGGGCGACGACGAGCATGTCGGAGAGGTTGAGGCTTAAGAGCACAGCCATCAGCCACTTGGTCCTGAAGAAATACGAAAAATCGTTACGTGCCACGGCGAGGATGACGCCAAGTTCGCTCATGCGCTCTTGACACCCTCCACGAGTCTCTGAATGAGAATCATGCCCAGGCCCAGAGTGCTGACTGCCAGCCCGGTCAACACCGCCACGGCGATGTAGGGGTCCATGAGAATGCCTGGATCGAATCCTAAGATGAAGCGCACCAGGTCTGAGCCGTAAGTGAGCGGGCTGAAAGTCGCGGCAGAGGCATATTGGGGAGGCAGGAAAATGAAGGGGTACAGCACCGTGCTGAAGCGGATGACTACCGCGCTCAAGCCGGTAACGATAGCGCTGTAGAGGTCAGATGATTTGAAGGCGATGAAGGATAGACCAAGCATCAAGCCTGCTATGCCGAAGCCAAGCCAGAACAGAGTGAGCACGGTGGCGATTATAGAGACCCAAGTGAGGCTCCCTATGAGCAGCAGCGTGACTGTCAGAGGCACTGCCAGCATGAGGGCCAGCTCCGCCCCGCCTTGCAAAGCAATCGTCAAGAACAGCTGCGAACGAGAAATCGGGAGGCTAAGCAAGTAGGGCAGTCGTCCCTCGTGGGCATGCTCGACGAAGTGACGCCCAGTGTGGGAACCCATCTCAAAGGTTATCATGATGACTAGCCCTACAGCGTAGAATTGTCGATAGTCACCGACCGCCGGGTTCGTGACGAGCTGAGTGATGATCGCGCCGTACACTCCGACTTGGACTAAGAAGACGGCCCACTCCATCACGATCCAAATGGGCGGTTTAAGCTCTGGCTTGAGGTCAAACCAGACGAGGCGCACTATGTTGCTCATCCACTCTCCTCTCTTAGAGCACGTCCAGTGAAGTGGAGGAAAACGTCGTCTAAGGAGGGCTCAGTTATCCGTATAGAGAGCACGGAGGTCTTGTTCCGATAGCAGACGTTTGTCATCTTCGGCACCCACGACTCGGCTTTGGACACGTAAGCTTTGAAATGATTATTACCCGAGTTGACGACCTTCACGGTTCCCTCTATCTTACCCAAAGTCTGTTCGAACGACGGAGCGTCGGGAGTCTCGACTTCAAGCTCAACTATATCGCCACCCGCGATGCTGTCCTTAAGCTGCCGGACCGTGTCGCACACGACCTTTTTCCCCAAGTCGAGCACAGTAACACGGTCAGCCAAGTATTCAGCCTCCCTTACCTCGTTTGTCGCCACGAGGATGGTTGAGCCTTCATCCCGCAGCTTGAGAATCTGCTCCCAAATCTGGCGTTTGCCACGTAGGTCCACCTGGCTCGTGGGCTCGTCCATTATGGCAAACTTGGGACGGTGAACCAGCACCTTGGCAACTTCCAGCCTCTTCGCCTGCCCACCCGACAAGTGCATAAAAAGCTTGTTCCGAGCGTCCCAGAGCTCCAGCTCCTTGAAAAGGTTTTCGATCAGCGAGTCGCGCTTCTCTTTGGGAACGCCGCACACGTTTGCGTGAAAGCGGAGTATGTCGGCGGGCTTGTGGCGCCAGAACCCCCGCGCGTCTTGGAAAGCTACGCCCAGCATTCGCCGCACTCGGGTGGGTTGCGCTGCCACGTCTAAGTTCATCACCTTCGCATGTCCTGACGTTGGTTTGAGAACCGTCGCGAGGATGAGTAGGAGGGTTGTTTTTCCGGAGCCGTTGGGTCCAAGGAGCACCATGATTTCGTTTTCGTCGATGGTGAAGTCTAGGTTTTTGAGGGCGAAGGTCTTGCCGTACTGCTTAGTCAAGTCTTTAGTCTCAACCGCATACATGTCAATATTCCAGCATCATGGCTATGAAGCGAAATTGGTAATGAGCAACAGAGAAATAAACATAGTGGTCGCATCTGAGCCTAAAACCTGCATGCTCGTCCAGAATTTTTGAACGCTTCCTAGCTTCTATCAGTTCCGCTTTCCTCGTCATCGCAGTAAGCTTTTATGAGTATCCGCGTGAGTATTCGGTGATGTCTGGCAGAGAATTCTTCGTACGTCGCTACGAGCAGATGGGCTGGGAAGCCCGCGATGTCAAGCCCAAGCACTCGATCAGGATAAACACGGCGAATGCCGAGAAGGGGGACGTCGTGGAGAGGCTTGAGACAAAGGGGATGGAGCTTGCGAAGGTGCCCTTCCTCAGAGACGCCTATTGGGTAGCCAGGTCGAAGTTTTCAGCAGGGGCCACGACGGAGTATCTGCTGGGGTTATATTCGATTCAAGAAGCCGCAGCGCAAATCCCAGCTACGCTGTTCAGTGAGCTGAAGGACACAGTGGTCCTCGACGCATGCGCTGCGCCGGGCGGCAAAACTGGGCAGCTAGCAGACTTGATGCACGGGTCGGGCTTGATAGTTGCCTTGGACGTTCGGAGGCAGAGGCTGAGGGCACTGACGAACCAGCTGGAGCGGTGTCGCGTAAAGAACACGGTGGTGTACGAGATGGATGCCCGACGTGTCTCACAGTTGGGTCTGCAGTTTGACCGCATATTATTGGACGTGCCGTGCTCAGGGAACTACGCCGCTGACGGGGAGTGGTTCCGCCGCCGGACGCTACGGGATGTCGAGCGGAACGCGAGCGTTCAGAGGCAGATCCTGACAGAGGCGAGCAAGACGTTGACGGACAGGGGTGAGATGATCTACTCCACGTGCTCTTTGGAGCCGGAGGAGGACGAGCTCAACGTTGACTGGGCGGTGCGAACGCTGGATTTGAAGGTGGAGCCGGTGGACTGTTTCGGGGAGAAGGCGCCAACGACGGTTCTCGGGAGGGAGTTGGACAGCACGGTGGGAGAGTGTCGCAGAATCTGGCCGGGTTTGACGCAGGGCTTCTTCGTATGTAAGCTGAGGAAGAGAGCATGAGCGCTTCGAAACCGATTGAAGACTTCGCCAGCAAGCTAGGTGCTCGGCTCGAGTTAGATGAGAGCCTCGTGGCGAAGCATCAAGATCGATACTACCTACTGAACGAGCAGATGAAGAAGCTGAGGCTGACGGGCTTTTTCCACGCGGGAGTCTATCTTGGGAAATCGAAGGGCCAGAGGTTCTTTCCGAGTTTCCAACTACTGTCGATGGTTGCGGAGAAGGCGGAGTCGAGAAGAGTGCTCGTCGATGGGAAGGCGGAGTGGCTCTTTGCGTGCGGGAGAGACGTGTTCAGACGGGGGGTGGTGAAGGCTGCGGGGTCGGCGAAACAGGGGACTTGTGTGCTGGTCTTGAACGTACGTGATGAGTGTCTAGGCTTTGGCAGAGTAGTGCGGAACCCAGCGGAAGGTGGGGAAGCGGACGAGGTAGTGGTGAAGAACATCGCAGATGTGGGTGATTTTCTGAGACGGGAGAGGTAGACTGGATGACTGGGCTGGCCCGATTTGAACTGGGGTCATGAGACGCCGGATTGGTAAGATTCTTAGGGCTGTGTACGCTTTAGTTCTGGTTTGGTGAGGTTTGTTGGTTGAGGAGGTTGCGGGGAGAAGGCGGGGTTGGCGGTGGCTTTCCCGGCGTAGGCTGCTGGCTCTAGTTCTGGTTGTGGTGGTTCTGACTGCGGTCGTGGCGTGGGTTGTGGTTCCCTACGT
>CAYNAW010000038.1:0-12558 GCA_964395545.1 uncultured Candidatus Bathyarchaeia archaeon
ATGGCAGGGATGGTTATGAGCGGGTATGTGGCTGTGTCTTCTCTCGTAGCGTTTGAATTTGGGCAGGTAGTTGAGGTAGTCTCGTCTGATGATGGTAGTCTTATCCATCTTTGCACTGATGACCACGCCGTCTACAACACGTCCACGGACGGATAGGCTTCCGTGGAATGGACACTGGGGGTCAGAGCACGACTTCTTCGGCTTCTTAATGGAACGGGTAGCCATCTTTACCAGAGTCTCCTAATTCGCCTCTTCATTCTTCCTTCAGGTCGCCCAACGAGAACGTTGCCATCGACTTCGACTACTGTTCCGTCGGGCAGAAAAAAGTGGAAAACCGTCTGGTCCTTCACCACAATCTTCTTTCGTGTGTCCTGCTGTATTGCTAGGGTATTTCGGGTCTCATCGACGACTTGTCCTCTGATGCCTACACAGCTGGGGTTCGAAGACTTCTTCACCTTCGCCACGAGACCGATGAAGTCGTGTTGAACTATTTCTGGCGTTATTTTCAACGTTTCCTCGCCTCCGACGGTTCTGAGAGCTCTGCTTCTCGCTCGGCCGTGAGTATTCGAGCTATCGCTTTGCGGAGTTCTCTTACGCGTGCCGTGTCCTCGATGGAGCCGCCTGCTTTAGTCATCGTCTTAAGCCGGACAAGCTCGGTCCGCAGTTCGGTTATCTTCTTCCGGCGCTCTTCTGCCGACATATCTCGGGCTTCTTTGGGCCTGATAATCGGCATTATTCAGTCGCCTCCTCCTTCCCTTCTTCCTTGTCCTCCCCCGTTGGCGAAGTTTCAGCGCTTTCTTGGGCTCCCGCGTCAGTTCCAGTTGCCTCAACCACTGCTTCTTCACTCGACGCTTCAGCCGCCGTTTCCTTTTCTGCCGTTGGGTGAACTATGATAATCTTATCGGGAAACTCGGTCTGGGGAGGCATTATGCGGACTTTCACTCCAAAAATGCCGGGTTTCATTTGGACGTGGAGCTCTGCTTTTTTCATATGCCTTAGAGGCGGCTCTCCACTCTTTGGCAGGTATCCTATGCGGAACTTCTCGTATTTCGCTCTCTGACCGCGCAGTTTCCCGCTTATGATAATTTCGACTCCCAACGCTCCGGCCTCCATTACCTGATTAAGTGACCAGTACCCTGCCCGCCTGAAGTGGACGCCTCTCTTTAGGGCAGACGAAATGCGCGAGGCGATTACGTGAGCGTTGAGCTCAGGAATTTCAATCTCTGCCACGGAAATTTGGGGGTTAGGAAGCCCGAATTTCCCCTCTAAAACAGAGGCCAGGTCCTTTATGGTTTCTCCCCCTCGGCCGATGACGACGCCGGGGCGCATGGCATACACAATTATGTGGGTTCCGAGCGGCGTTTTGGAGACGTCGACGCCGCCGTAACCTGCGTTCTCAAGTTCATTCTGTAGGAACTCGTCGATTTCGGTTCGTTTTATGGATTCGTCGATAAAATGTTTAACTACGGACATTAGGCAACTTCCTCGGTTTTCTCTCCAGTCTCTTCCAGAACCACCTCAACGTGTGTTAAGACGTTATTCTTAGGGGAAGAACGTCCCATGGCTCGGGGAATAGCACGTTTCAGCTTTATTCCCGGGTACGCTGAGGCATGGATGACACGGAGACGCTCGACGTCTAAGCCTTTGAACTCGGCGTTACCCTCAGCACTTCTGAGAACCTTCAAGATTTCTGCTGCCGCCTTAATCGGATACTTGCCTACCATGGTTTTCTGCATTCCATGTGTATGTCCAAGTTTCTTGGTGAACCTTCGGAAGGGAACAGGTTTCCTCTTCTCCATAACCTGCTCGAGGAGCTGTTTCGCCTTGTCTAGACGCATGCCCCGGATTGCCATGCACACTTCCCTTGCATGTTTGGGGGAAACTTTGAGCTCCCGTCCACTAGCCTTCACAGTTCTTTCAGTATCGACTTCTACGGAGTATCCGAATTTCGGCATCCTATTTCCAGCTGTGCAATTCAACAGCAACAACGTAGTTTATATTTCTTTTCGTGGCAAAATTTCGCCACAAGCCGCCTATTTCATGCGTAGCCCTTCATATTCTTAAGCTTGGAGACTGCTTAGCTTCCATTTGGGAGTATAACGGTCAGAACGTTGAAGTTTCGGGTCGAGAAGACCCGGTTTCACGTTTCAAACTCCTCACCCGTCGGCAGAGCCTACGAGACTCCAGAGTACATCCCATTTCAGAATCGTAGGAAACAAGGAAAATGGACCTAGCTGTTTAGAACACCCACCCTGCTCGGTTAAAGGTTCTTTTGTTTTGCCCACGAGCATCATATCGCATTGGGACCTATCCATCATTGAAAACCAGACACTCACACGGGCGATATCTCAGATATCGGCTGCCATCCTCGAACAGAATGCTGGCAGAATCAGTCTTTTAAGGCGCACACAACCCATTACCAGTCATGCCCAAAAGCCAAACGATACGAGAAGGCGACTACATCCTCCTCTACCTCAACAAGAAACGCTCTTACCTCATCAGAGTAGAGAAAGGAAAGAGCTTCCACACGCACAAGGGGTACATTCAATTCGACAACGTAATCGGCAAGAAGTACGGCACGCGGCTCCTCAGTAGCCTTAACGTGGAGTTCGTAGGGTTGAAACCAGCGCTTCGCGACTTTGTCTTCAAGGCGCAACGGCAGACCCAGATAATGTACCCGAAGGACATTGCCCTGATCGTCATGTTCAGCGGGATAGGCCCGGGCAGCCGCGTTGTCGAGGCAGGCACGGGCGCAGGTGCGTTGACTACGGCGTTGGCTTTCTACGTGAAGCCCAGAGGACGGGTCTGCAGCTACGAGGTTCGCCCCGAGTTCCGAGAAGTCGCTCTCAGGAATCTGAGAAAAGCCCAAGTAGAAGACGTGGTTGTGCTCAAGAATCAAGACATAACGTTGGGCATCGACGAAGAGAATGTGGACGCAGTTGTCCTAGACTTGGCGACTCCTTGGCTCGTGACGCCCCATGCCTATTCGGCGTTAAGGGGCAGCGGCAGCCTGGTCTCCTTCAGCCCGACGATTGATCAAGCTGTAAAGACTGTCGAGTCGTTGGAGGAATGCGGGTTCATAGACATAGACACGTTCGAATGCATTATGAGGAACATGCAGGTGGCACGTGGCAAGACGCGGCCTGAGACGCTCATGACCGGACACACGGGATACGTGACCCATGCGCGCAAGGCCTTCGTGAAGTGAGGACGAAGTTAGAATTGGCGGGGCAGATTCCAAGCATAGTTGTAGCCGCGAGTTTTCCGCCTGAAGAGGAAGTAGACGATGGATGCGACGACGAAGCTGCCGCTTAGTATTCCCAACTCTCTGGATGAAACCGATTCGACATGATTTTCTTCTGGATAGTCCACCATCGGGATTCGGCTTGCAGCAAAGTAGCTTTCGATGTTTGTTGTTCCACGTATGGTAGCGATGAAGAGCCATGTAGGGACAAGCGTCATAACTAAGCCGAGAATGACGGCGATGGCGACGTACATTACAGCCTTAGTCATGGCGCTCTTCTCCAAGCGTTGAATGTGTCAGAGCTGCTTTTAGTTCTACGTTTTAGAACAGATGAATATATGGTCAAAAGGGCCTTTCCCTCCAGAGCCTAATCGTCTCGAACCATAGGATGAAGCATCCTGCGACGCCGAAAACTAAGGCGAAGAAGCCGTGGATACTACCCGTCACCCCGAAAAGCAGTAGATAAGTCGCAAGCATCGTAGACAGCCACACAGAATAGAAAAGGTAACGGGGCACCAAAAACCGGCCTACCCTCGTGAAAAACCGTAGAAGACCCACCTTGACTTCCTCGGTGAGAGTGTAATCGCCCGTATCCCGTCTCGCCACGAGACCGAGGTCCTGCAGCTTCTCCAGATGATGAAGCGCGATACTTGGACTCGAGAAGCCGAGAGACCGCTGGATCTCCCGGACCCCTGCACAGCGATTCGAGGACCCGAGGAGATACCAGTAGACCTGCAAGGTCTTGCCCTTCAACTGCGATTCAACCAGAGCTAAGTCGGAAGAAGGTTCCTTTGACATCAACCTCGCCAAAACCATTATCAAAACAATGCACATATAAAAGCTGACACGACGAAGCAGGACAACGTCGGCCTCGTCAAAGTCGCTGACGCAGTTTTTATATGTTCTGCAACATAATGATGGTTCTGCAGAAGGTGGTAAGAATGGAGAGATGGTTCGCGAGAAGACGAAAATCCAAAGTCCTCGAACTCGCAGACAGGCAGATGATCCTCGCCACAGACACGGTGGCTGACCTGCAAAGAGCTGTTACGGCTGCTGCAAAAGGTAACACGAAAGAGGCAAGAGCCTACATAGAACACCTGTCTAAGATTGAGCATGAAATAGACGAATTGCGGCGAGCGATTTTTGAAGAGCTTACGAAAGACACGATGCCGCCTCAGGACCGCGAAGACATAATGCATCTCGTCAAGAGGCTTGATGAAATGGCAGACCACGTGAAAGACGCGGCGAGAAGCCTTGACCTGATACTCGAGACGAAGATTCTAAAGGTATTCTGGGAACCCCTTGTGGACGTCGCGACTAAGCTCGTTGAGGTAACGAGAATACTAAGGAAGGCCATCGAGGCGCTTGGATCCGCCCCCCAGGAGGCCATGGAACTGGCGATCACTATAGACAAGATAGAGGGCGAAATCGATGAAAGATACCAGATGATAAAGAGTCTTCTGATTCAGCACTCAGACGAGATGACTGCGGCGACGCTGATGTTCTTGAGAGACTTGGCAGAAGAGATGGAACATGTTGCTGACTCGTGCGATGACACAGCAGATTATGTAAGAATTCTAGCGGCCACAAGAGAATTTTGAGAAACCTGGTCAATTCAGAAACTCGACAGTCTGCGAAACGAGTGAAAACCGAAGTTGCAGAAGTTCAGAACCACCGTCCTAGATAAAATATCATCCTACCGAGAGGTCAGACACTTAGTCTACTCTAGCGCCATACTCTTCTTTCTCGCGCTGATTCTAATTCCCCCCATCTTCGGAATAGGCTTGAAGTGGAACAGCGTTGGTGACATCCTCGACGACCCAGCGCTGATGAACAGGGCTGGAAACGCTATCTGGACTTCCTTCGCGGTAGCAGCTTTCGTCTCCATCATCGACTTGATTGCGGGAATCCCCCTCGCATGGTTAGTTGCTCGTGGAAAATTCAAGTGGCTAAGCGTGATAGACACGTTGGCAGATATCCCCTTCGTGGTTCCTACCGTGGCGTTGGGCTATTCCCTTCTCCTGTTTTGGAGCAGCGAACAGGGAATCTCGTCACTCTTCGGCATTAGCCCACTCGTTTCTCCTGGCTGGCTGCTCGTGGTGCTCCTCCATTTTGTCTTCTCCTTCCCAGTCGTCGTGCGCGTGATGGTGGGAGCGCTCTTCGACTATCAAGTCACCCTAGAAGAAGCTTCGAGAACTTTGGGTGCTTCCTCCTTCACCGCCGAAAGAACAATTACGTTCCCAATCTTGAGGCCGAGTTTGATAGGTGCTTTCGTGCTAGCCTTCGCTAGGTCGATAAGCGAGACCGGCGCGACCATCATGGTTGCAGGAACCACCTTCGAAAACGGTGCAACCTTTGTCAAGAGCATGGTGGATGCTGGCCAGCAGGGTGCCCTAGTCTTCGCCAGCCTAGTTCTAATACTGATATCGTGTGCAATGTTCGGCGCCATCCTTCTGTTTGGCGCGAGACTTCGCATACCGTTTCGGCGGGTATTGCCATCGTTTGAGCGGCGCTTGAGTTCAAGAAGTGTAACCGCCTCCAGAGATGTGGCAACGCTCCTAGTCTTTTTGCTGCTAGTAATCGTTCCCTCGCTTTTCGTTGCTTTCCCAACAATTCGTGCCGTTGCGGATGGCACCTTGAACGAGGCGCTTTCAAGCTCGGGTATCTGGCAAAACTACTGGTCAAGCTTAGGCTTGTCGTATCTTGTCGCCGGACTCGTCACGGTGTTGAGCCTAGTGGCGGGGCTGCCCATGGCTATTCTAATCGCGAGAAGGCGACTCGGAAGAACGGTGTCAGCCCTATTGGACATCCTAGTTAACGTTCCCATCATCGTGCCCTCCACCGCCCTCGGAGCATCTCTCCGCATATTCTGGACAAACTTCGCGTTCATGCCCGAGCTCGCTCTCCTCGTCCTAGCACACCTCTCGATCACCTACTCTTACTTCGTAAGGTCGATGGCCGCGGCAGTGGAGCGGACAGATCCGGAGTTGGAGAACGCTGCCCGTATCCACGGAGCCAGACCCTTCACAGTGTTTCGAACTGTAATTCTGCCGTTAACCAAGTACTCCCTGCTGGCGGGAGCCATCATGGTGTTGACCCGAAGCGTAAGTGAGACAGGAGCCACGCTGGCAGTGGTCTCACAACTTCAGACAACGCCCGTGCTGCTCGTCGACTGGGTGAGGGGCCCCATTGACGCTACTACTTCAGAAGTTGGACTGGGCTGCGGAATTCTTATTATCCTATCCTTTATAGTCTTACTTTTCCTGAAGCTAGGGGCTGGGAGGAAGGCCGTCTACTAGACGCGGTGGAGACATGCCGAGGATAAGATTGAACAACGTGACAAAACGCTTCGCCGAAACAATCGTGGCAGTAGACGATGTCAGCCTCGAGATTGACGACAAGGAGTACTTCTCATTAATCGGTCCCAGCGGCTGCGGGAAGACAACGCTGCTCCGGATGATTGCCGGCCTGATTCAGCCCACCGAGGGCGAGATTTACATCGACGACGTTCTGGTCAACGAGGTTCCCCCCGAAGACCGAGGCATCGGCTTCGTCTTCCAAACCTACGCCCTGTTTCCGCACATGAACGTCTTCGACAACGTCAGCTACGGCCCCCGAGTGAAAGCCTTGGAAAGCGAGAGCGCGACACGGCTGGCGCGTGAAACGCTGGAGATGGTGAAGCTGGCTAAGCGGGCCACCGCCTATCCCCGCGAGCTGAGTGGAGGTATGATGCAACGCGTAGCCGTCGCGAGAGCCTTGGCCGCTGGCTCCAAGCTTCTGCTCTTGGATGAACCCCTCGGCGCCTTGGACGCCAAGATTCGCAACGAGCTAAGGTATGAGATAAGGCGGCTGGTGCAGGACTTGGAGTTGACGGCGGTTCACGTGACCCACGACCAGGCCGAAGCCATGGCGATTTCAGACAGGATCGCCGTGATGAAAAATGGCCGCATCCTTCAAGTTGGGAGCCCCTACGAGTTGTACATGCATCCGGAGCAGATTTTCGTGGCGAACTTCATCGGAGAATCCAACTTCCTTGAGGGACGCATCAGTGAAGTCACCGACGACGTCGCCACAGTGCGACTCCGCGGAGACTTTACAGTCACAGCGAAGAGAACCAAGGAGACGCAGAGAGACGACCGCGTGGTGTTGGCAATCAGGCCCGAAGCCTTCGAGATCGCCAAGGCGCCCAGGCGGTCTACGAACAACTTCCACGGCGTCGTCGAGCGCGTTCGGTTCGAAGGAACGGACATTCGCTACGAAATCCGTCTCGCCAACGACGACCTCGTCATCGTCATCCGACCGAGCCTCGGAGGAGCATGGCTCAAGGAGACAGACTCCGTGACGCTTAGCTTCCCCCCCGAGAAGAGCCACATGTTCCTCTACCCGCCACGAGGATTAATGACTGAACTGGAACTGGAATAAGCCGTACTGAAAATACGTGCGTTCTAGGAACGCCCCGCCTAGCACTAAGCCGCGCGAGTCTTCGGGCTCCTTGAAGATGGCAATCAAGGCCGCGGGGGCAGTGGCAGCGACGTGGAGAAACCGGCTTCAGCACGCGCGGTCTCGTTGAGCATGGACACTGCGCTGCTATTCGACTGCACGGACACCTCGCTTCGCCAGCCTACGGGTCCACGGCTGTTAGACGGTGTCGTTTCAAAAGTAGAACACGGTGTTCTAAAACGTGGAATTATGAGCGGCGAACGCATTAATCAACTTGTGGTAACCATGCCCACTCTTACTGGTCGATCGCAACGAACAACACGACGTCATGGGAAAGGCTGGTCGAAAGTTAGGACGCGAGGTATGACCATCGTTGGCATCGTCATCTTCACCAGTTCAGTCCTGTTCATGAGCTACAGGATGGTGGGCGTTATCGCCGCGTTCAATGAATGGACCCGGCTGAAGAACGCCAACCCATATTCTGCCCGTGCAGTGGAAGATGCGCTGAAGATTCTGAACGAAGAGGAGATCGCCCTCATGACCCCTCTCGCGTTGGCTCTGCTGTCTTCGGCGGTCGCCCTTCGCTCCGTGAAACTCAAAATAGTCCCCAAGAAGTGCCACTACTGCGGCAAGTGGGCAAAGGCGAGGCGCTTAACGCAGACGCCAGACAAAGCGTTCCACTACCATGAAGCATGTGGAGCCAAAGGGAGGCAACAAAGGAACCGGCCCGTAAAATCACGGGCAGCTTTGATGGCTACCGTGCGCGTCAACCCACTCATTGCTAGAGTCACATCAAGCAGTCTCCACAAACTCAATACGCTCGTGAGTATCCGCGGCGTCGCCGTACGGAAGAAAGCCCGCTCACGCGCGCGCCGACACGAAGCGTCTGCGGTATAGGGCAATTCTGTCTATTTCCTAGAACCGAGATGCAGGTAGCATAAAAAAGCTTCAGAACCAGAGACTGCCCGTTCAATCAACGAGGAGAAATGACGCGCCCGCGTGGCATGCCCGCCCTCCAAGACTTAAATATCATCAGAGGAAACACTCACTCGAGGATGCAAGTTTGAGTATCAGAGAGTTCATTATCAAGCACTTTGACAAGGACTTCGAAAAGCTTTCCTTGCATGAACTACGGGATTCTCCACTTTCTGCGATAAGTGGAGTCAGCGAGTCGGACGCGGCTGATCTGCAAAAGGCTTTTGGGATCAAGACAGTGGGGGACTTGGCCACCAACAAATATGTCTTGCTCGCGCAGGCGATCAACGCCTTCTCAAGATTCTCAGGAAAGGTGTTAGACAAGGAGTTTGAATCTGTCGAGTTTGAGAAGCTTAGAGACAAGCCTGTCTCAGCCATCTCAGGAATTTCTGAAGGGGATGCCGCGTTGCTCAAGAAAACCTTCGGGATAGACACCATTGCTGAATTGGCTGAAAGCAAGTATGTCCAAATAGCCCAGTTAGCCACTATTCCAGTGTCTATGATGGAGTTTCTGGCAGCAGCAAGCTCATAAAACCCGCCTCATCGTCACGTGGTTAGTCGGACTAGTAACGATTCCCAGTAAGTCAGTACGTGTGCAGAGAGGGCTATGTCGATGCAGTGGTTTCTGATTCTGTGGTTTCAAGCAACACCGTGTCCCAGAGCTCCAGATAGAGAAAGACGTCGTTTTTCAACCGTTCAAAAAGCTTCACTCGAGACCGGATTTTGCTTAAGTCTCGATCGGTCATTCCGATGCGATGACTGAGGAAGCGTTGGATGATTCGCCGCTCTCGTTCTGTGAAAATGTAAGTTCTCATGATGACCCTGGAAAGTCTACGGTAGGGAAAACTATAAATGACTTTGCGTCTACAGTAGTGAACATGAAGTCTGCGCCTGCAAAGATGCGCGCACGCAGATTCAGATGCATTTATCGCGTTGCACTGAATCTTCCCAAGGCCACGAAAGAATAAGACTAGTCACGCCGAAAAAAGAGCGAAAAAAAGGAGAAACGACGCGTCTCACGATCCGAAGTACGCCGTGAGCAGCGCGTGCCAGCTGGTTTCTTCTGCAAACTCCGAAACGCTCTCATAGTAGGGTTCTGCAGCGTAGAACGAGTTGCGGTTTCGCGGGAAGTAGGTCGTCAACCCGTTGCCTCCGCGGTGGTGGGGCCCCTGATGACACTTGGAGGCGATCACCACGCCGTTCCATTTTTCCACGATTGGTTGAGTGTAGATCCTCAAATCCTCGTTCTTGTCGCCCAAGGCGGTTACGAACTGATGCAGATCAATGTACGGTCCTTGATGCCAGATGCCGAACCAGTGTCTGTCCGCCTGGTTCTTGCTGCCAGTGATGGCTCCTGCATAGGCATCGAAGTGAGCCAACAGCGCTTCAGCCAAGTCCGCGAAGTCGTCCACGAGATCTCCTAAATGGGCGCAGTTGATCGCGCTCAGCGTAACGTAGACTTTGTTCAAGGGGGTGTGGGCGTACGAGGCGATGTATCGTTCAACGATTTCGACCGCGAATTCATGTTCGGTCTGAGACGGAGTGTCCACCAGCTTCTGCAAAATTGTGTCGTAGGGCCAGCCATCCCACGGAATGGAATCTTCAGAGGCCACTAGCACGCCTACTTTGCCCGACAATTTCATGGTGTAGGCGACCTCGATGCTTGCCATCAAGCACGCGTCAAAGCCGAGCAGATCCACGTGGTCTATAACTGAACGGGCTAAGGCTGCTTTGACCTCCTCCATGGTCAAGTAGTCATCGTCTGTATCATCCCAGCAGACCCCTTCCCAGTTTCCTCCGTGATCCCACAGAATGAGGGCGTATTTGTCCGCTGGAAAGCCGGCCACGGTGTAATTGATGAACCACGTGAGGGTCTCCGGGTCACCCATGTTCAACTCGTACTCATCTGACCAGCCGCCCCACAGTGTGTCGTTCCAGCCATCATGAACGTGGAGCACTCTTGAACCGTTGAAACCGCACCGTTCACCACACCGGTCGAACAGCACCACTATGTCCACGTTTGCGGAGGAGCCGATAGACTGCATCTCGACGACGTCGCTCACTCCGGCAAGGTCCAGGTTGTTATCGGCGTCCAGGTACACCATGAAAGTCCATTTCGCACCGTCCTGAGCATAGGATAACGGAATGCCAAGTGAAAATGCGGCGAGCAGCATCAACAACAAGGCTACAGGGGCCTTCCTGTTCATCCATCCTCCTCCTTTCACCGTTGCATGAGTCAATATTCAATCTGAACGGTCTTCCATATAGAGCTCTCTGGGTCCCATGCACTCGCACACGGCGAAGGCGAACCTATATCTCTGCCCGCGTAGACTTTGTCTAAGACCCGTATCTGCGAAGCGGTCGCATGCGGAATTCCCAGCTCTACACGTCGAGTGTGGTAATTCTCTCCTTAGCTTCCTTAGTAGAAAACTTGGCGTATGCCTTGCCCGTTTCTTATTTCCCGAATTTCGTGCAGCTGTTAGGGGCCTCGATTGCGTACATCGGGTTTTTCACCGCCGCCTTCACCGCTGCTAACGCAACGCTCTCGCAGAAGTTCGGAAGCTTGTCTGACCGAATTGGGAGAAAAAGGCTGATCGAAGCGGGTCTGCTGGCTGATGTCTTTTTAGGCACCCTGACCGGCCTCGTCTGGAACTGGGCCCCTCTGCTGGTGATAAGAGTCTTGAACGGCGTCGCGACGGCCGCGGTTGCGGCGCCAGCCGAAGCATCCCTGGTGGACCAAGTTCCGGAAGAACGACGCGGCGAAGCCTTGGGGTTCTACCTGACGCTCAGCATGATAGGATTCAACATGGGGCCCGTCTTCGGCGGGGCGATTCAGTTCCTCTGCAACGACGTCGCAGGTCTAGGGCTGGAGTGGAGCTACCGCGTCCCGTTCTTCGTCGACTCGCTTCTGGCCTTCATCGCGTTTCTGCTGGTTTGGCGAGGAGTCAAGGAGACGCGAGGACGCAGGGCACCTCGGAAAATCCCGAAGCAGGAGACAAAAGTAGATCTAAGCAAGAAAGTCAGACGTGCCCTCAAGGTTCTCTATCTCTCCTCCCTCGCCACAGGATTTGCCGTCGGCTTCATAATCCCCATCGTCGTCTTGTACTTCGGAGACGTGTTCAACGCAACGTCGCTGCAAATCGGCCTCATACTGTCCATCACCGGCTTCGTCGGTCTAACGTGCAACCTCGCCGCGGGAAGAATCTCGGACCGCGTTGGAAGGAAACCGGTCATCGCCCTAGGCAGCTTGCCCTCACGACTGGCCACGCTTGCCTTTCCCTTCGCCCCCGATCTCGTTTCAGCGGCGGGAGTAACGATCTTCCGCGCGTTTGGGCACAACGTCGCCATGCCGGCTTCGCGCGCGTTGAACGCCGACCTCATTCCCGCGCAGGTTCGAGGAAAACTGCTGGGACGCATGGCAGCATTCTTCAGTTTGGGCGCCATCCTAGGCCCAGTGTTGTCCACCTGGATCTACGAGGCTTATCGGTTTCAAACGTTTCAGGTTCCGTGGCTGGGCAACCTAGCCATTCGGGGCGTCGGCATTCCCTTCTTTGTGAGCAGCGCCATCGGCCTGGTGTCCTTATTCCTGCTGCTTGCCTTTGTGGAAGAACCAAAGCGAAGCTGATAGTAGGGGAGGCACGCGCGCCGGACTGACGGTAGGCTGATATTCGCTCCTGGTGAGATATGCAAAACAAGTCTCGTGTGTTAGGTTTGGTCAACGATGTGCGTGCTCTCTTTGCTGATAGTGATGACATCTCTAATCGCTTTTGCGTAGACCTTCGGCACGTCTTCAATAAACAAAGCGTGTTTCCTAAGTGCCTGCTGAACAGCCCCGGTCGCGATCAGGCATGCGCCAACCGTTTCGCTGACGGGTGTGGGCTCTGGAAAGATAACGAGCG
>CAYNAW010000039.1:0-12479 GCA_964395545.1 uncultured Candidatus Bathyarchaeia archaeon
CGCAAGTAGGCGAAGGTTGCAGAGGTGGCGAAGACCGCGGAGAAGACTACGACGTTTACTATCATGCCGAGGTTGAATTCGGGTATACCCAGCAGGTAGGAGCGGATAAGGTCGGCGCAGCTGCTTAGGGGATTGTGCTCAGCGAGTACCACGAGGGGTCGGGGCATTATGCCCTCTTGTCCAAGCGTCTGGATGAGGGAGAGGGGGTAGAATATGGTGCTGCAGAAGAATAGCACGTAGTAGACCAAACCTCTTGCCGTGACGAACTTCTCGAAGCTCTTTGTGGATACGGCGATAGCGATGCTTAGACCCGAGATTCCCGTGGCCAGAAGGAACAAGGCGCCTAAGATGATAAAAAGCTGTGGAATCGATGGGAAGCCGAGCAAGAGGAACGTGGTCAAAAGCAATGGCGACATGTAGGTCATGCCTCTTAACCCGCCGGCGAGCATTCTGCCTACAGCCAGTTCTACTCGCGTGATCGGAAGGCTGAGCATGTAGTGGTGGATTTCTCGGCGTACTTCCATGTTTACTTCCCTTCCGATCATGAAGGCTGAGGCGAAGAGTCCAACCACGGTGACTCCGGGGGCAAAGAAGTGGAAGTAACTGATTATCTGTTGAGCAAGGTCTGGGTGAACCATCTTGTTGTACACTACTGCCATGACGAAGAGGTCGGCGAGGTTCATGCTAATGAGCCCGGCTAGCCACCACTTGTAGCGGAAGAAATTCCTAAAGTCGTATTCCACCATGTGTACAATGCCCTTAATCAGCGCCAGCCACCTCCTTCGAGCCTCTTTTCATAGATTGCCACGCTTATCAAGGTGAAAGTAACGAAGAACACGGCTAACCCTAGTATGGCCGTCGCAGGAGTAAGCGCCAAGTACTGTTCAATGCCCACGCCCCAGCGGAACAAGTCCGAAGCAAAAGAGACCGGGTTAAAGCTGGCGATTGCACCGTAGATTTGGTTAGCATCCTGTATGAAAACCTGGGGATACATTACTGTGCTCAGCCTAATTATCAAAGCGTCTAATACGCCCATGAGTATGTCGAAACGGTCGCCAGATTTCAGAGCAACCGCAATCGTTATGCTCATGCCCGAAACACCGAAAGCAAAGAAGAACAGGGCCAAAAGAGAGACCGCTAGATTGACGGGATTGGCTATGCCCAAAATCGCCAACGCAATCACCATAAGAGGACCAACAAAGACGAAGCTGCGTATTCCCCCGCCGACCGATCTGCCCAACACAAGCTCCTTCCGGGATACTGGAAGGCTCAGGAGATACTCGAAAACCCCGTGCTCCGCCTCCTCAAAAATATCGTAGCCGATGAACACGGAGGTGGAGTAGAGCATCATCACGATTACCCCAGCAACGTAGTATTGAAAGTAGACGCCTTGAAGGGCTGGGACGACGAGCCTGGAGACGATTAAGCCGAAGAAGCTGATCTGCGCGGCAAACCATATCGTCCGCATGACGATGAGAGGTTTGTACTGCAGGAGCAAGCGCATGTCTCGTTCAACGATGAAGAATAGCTTGGTCATCCCGCTCATCCTGAGGGCGCCTTCTGCTGTGCCTCCTCGATGGTCAGTCCAGTGTAGTGAACGAACACGTCGTCCAGCGAGGGCTCGCTCATGTTGATGGAAAGGATTGGGAGGTCGTTCTTGAGGAACAGCTTCACGATCTGCGGCACGACCTCCTCAACCTTGTTCAAGTAAACCCGTAGGTTGTAAGGGTTGACGCTAATGATGTCTGCGACCTCGGGGAAGCTTTGCAGCTCTTTCAGTGCTGGCTCTGTCACGTTTTTCTCAAGGCGGACGTCGACGATGTCGCCGCCGGGTATGCTGTCTTTCAGCTTCTTAGGTGTGTCGCATACGAGCAGTTTGCCGTTGTGCATTATCCCGACCCTGTCGGAAAGCACGTCTGCTTCGTAGAGTTCGTTAGTGGCTAGGATTACGGTCGTGCCTTCGTCCCTGAGTTGTCGGATCATGTTCCAGATTTTGTGCTTGCCGATGACGTCGATCTGGGCTGTAGGTTCGTCGATGAAGGCGATTCTGGGACGTTGGATCAAAATCTTGGCGACTTCGACGCGTTTCCTCATGCCGCCGGACAGCCCGTGGACATTCTTCTTTCTCGCGTCCCACATGCTCACGTCTTCCAACACTTGTTTGACTCGTTTTTTGCGTTCCTGCGTCGAGAGACCGCATACTTTTGCGTGCCAGTTCAAGACGTCCCAAGGCGTGCTGACCCAGAGGAGTTTGGGTTCTTGGAAACATATGCCGATGAGCTTTCGTACGTCGTCAGGGTTCTTCTTTATGTCATATTCGCCCACAAGTGCTGTTCCCTCAGTGGGCTTGATGACAGTTGAGAGCATAAGAATCGTGGTCGACTTGCCTGCACCGTTTGGACCCAGTAGTCCGAAGATTTCGCCTTCTTCGATGCAGAGGTTTAGACCATCCACCGCCATGCAGTCTTCGTAACTCTTCTTCAAGTCGACTATGCGAATGATGGACACTGGCACATTCCTTCGGGTTCTTTGGGGAAGATTTGGGATAATGAATGGTGGTGGGAGATAAACATATCGTAGAGTCGAAAGTGTGAGCCGGTCACAGTTGCCTATTCAGAAATCCGTCTGCTACCTTGTTTAGTTTGTCCTCTAGAGTAGGGGGAAGGGACGCGCGACTGAAGAATGGAGTGGCTATTTTTCGGGTACCGGAGGCTTGATGGCTGTTGAACATATGGGTCGCTGGAGGACGCCGTTGACTCCGTTCATGAGGTTTTTGCTTATGCTTATGTTGCTAATCTTGCGGCAGATGTGGTTCAACGAGTTCTCAGTGAAGTTCAGCAGTGCCTGTCCATCGTTTGTTAGTTCGTAGACTTTTCGGGGTCTTTCGTTGCTGAGGTCCCATTGGCTTTTGATGTATCCTTTCTCTTCGAGGCTGTTGAGGAGGGGATATATGGTGCTGGGGCCGAAGTAAACACCGAAGTTTTTGCGGATGCTGGAAATTATCTGGTAGCCGTGCATGGGGTTGGAGTTTAGGAATTGGAGTATGACTAGGTCGAGGAGTCCCTTCATGAGTTTGTTCTGAACTTCTCTTGTTTCTTGTCCCATGTTTTTCTTCCTCTTGTTTGTGCGTTGAACAGTTAGGCTGTTCTCCGTGTGTGCAATATGTCTCTTACGAGACATATCTCAAGACTTATTATACATTAAACACTCATATAAGGGTTAATGCGACCACAAGTCATAACACGGCATATCCCGCCAACCCCATTGTTCCAAAAATCGTCAATATCTGTAGATAGGAACCATGAAAACGCTGAAATACGAGATGCCTAGAAGATGACATACGTGCCAGATAGCTTCAAAGAGGAAATTGTTCGACGGGTGTTCAGGAACTTTCTTGACGTAATGGTCTTGAGGCTGGTGCAGAGGGAGCCGATGTGGGGCTACAAAATGATCAAGCACGCCCAAGAAGAGTACAGCGTGAAGCTGCGCCATGGCGCATTGTACCCACTACTCAGCAGCCTAGAGAAGAAGGGTCTTCTGAGAAGCCAGAAGGTTGCCCATGGCGGGCGAGTCAGGAAAATCTACGAGATCACCTCGAAGGGTATCCAACTCATCGACGCCTACAACGAAGCCTTACTCACTCAGCTTAGGAACTCAGACACGCAAGCAGTTGCCTAGCGTGACAGTTTTAAAGACCGGGCAACAACATAGACTACTCACCAGTGGGCTGACTATGACGAGGAACGAACCTATTCCGAGACGAAGCGGAGAAGAGCTTTTTGAAAGTGCCCGAAAACTGTGCGAAAAAGAGGGAGGGGAGGGCTGGAAGTTGGCACAGAAGACTATGCTTCAGGAAAAGGCCTGCAACCAAGGACTACAAGAAGCCATAGAGTATGCTATGCTCGAATACAAGCCGGACTACTTCAGGCCCGCGCTCCTTTCATTCTGCTGCAAAGCCGTAGGAGGAAACGTGACGGACACTGTTCCCATCGGCGCAGCGTTAACCCTGTTCGCCTGGGCAATCGGCATACACGACGATATCATCGATCAGTCAAAGACTAAGAACGGTCGCCCCACTATCCCTGGGAAATTCGGCAAAGACCTCGCTCTGATATTAAGTGACGTGCTTCTGTTCAAAGGTTTCACGCTGCTGCGCAAGACGTTGAAGTCCAAGGTACCCGTTGACAAGGTTGTCAAAATTCTTGAGACTGTTGAAGAAATATGGTTCGAGCAGAGTGAAGGAGAAGCCCTCGAGATCCAACATCGAGGCGCGACAGATGTAACACCTGACGAATGCTTACGTAAGATTCGGATGCGCGCTTCTGAAATCGAAGCGTGCACCCGTGTGGGGGGAATTCTCGGCGGAGGAACCAGTGCACAAATAGATCAGTTAGGGGAGTATGGAAGGCTTGTAGGCATGATGGGAATTCTGAGGAACGAAGTGATAGACATGCTGGAAATGGACGTCTTGAAACACAGAATAAGGACAGAGTCGCTGCCTTTGCCCGTAGTCTATGCTTTGCAGAATCCCGCAACAAAGCGGAAGCTCAGTCCATTGATTACCAAGTCAAGGCTCGCCAAGGAAGACCTGAAGGACATATCTGAGCTGTCAGATGCCGCAAAGGGTATCGAAAACGTGGCCTCACTGATCCATAAGATGAGTAAAGAAGCACGTAGCTATGCTAAAAGCTTAAAAAGCGCAGAATTAAACTTAGTTGCTGCTCCCTTCCTTATGAGTCCAAAAGAGTGGAGGACACTGCTCTCGGACTAAGCGTGACCCCAACCGAAGAGGTTTCTAGTTGGGAACTGAACTTTCTTCTTTCTCGCCATCTTTACATCCCAAACTGTATCTGTGTTCTACTCTTTATTTAAGTGTTGTGTTCTACACATGAACACTTCCAGAATCAGAATCCACGATACTTATTCGCCATTCTTAACCTTAATTTGAGCCACGAATCCAAGCTTAACTGCAGAATACACGGCGTCAGTGACGAGGATGCCTCACCGATTCCGAGAAACCATCATTCTTAGCAAAGGTCATCTAGCCGTGCTTCTCCTCATGATAAACTCGTTCTCGTGGTATTTCTTTGGACAATTGACAGTGGCAAGACTCGCAGGCGGTTATGATGCCAGTCTCAACCTTCTCCTAGGCATTACCTTTCCCCTGTCGATAGTGCTCTCAGCCTTGGCAGGGTCGATTTTTCTCCCGAAGACAAAGCGCGCCAGAACCCTCTATGGCTGGCTGCTCTTCGGAACCGCCGCCTCACTTCTTCCCGCAGTGCCAGTAGGCAACTCGTTCGTGGGCACGCTCACCATAATAGCAACCCTGGGTACCTCACTAGGCGTCGGCATGCCTTGGCTGCTCAGATGGTTCTCAGAATCACTGCCCATAGAGAACCGCGGCAAGGTTGCCGGGCTCACCTTCTTCATGATCATGGTCAGCGCGCCACTCTTCATAATCGCCACTTCGGGGTCAGAGTTGCTGCCCATGGTGCTGTTCCTAGCCTTGTGGAGGTCCTGGAGCATACCTACTCTACGTGCCTACCCGGCAGACATCGTGCCTCGCGAACGTGAATTGAAGACGTCTTTTCGCCGAGTGTTCGACAACAAGGCGTTCATTCTGTACTTCATCGCCTGGCTCATGTTCTCAATGGTAGACGGCTTCGAGCAGTTTGCGATTTCTCAACACCAAGTCGTTTTCGGCTTCACCATGACCACAATAGAGCCTGCCATCGCCGGGATTTCAGCGTTGGTTGGAGGCATACTCGCCGACCGCGCAGGCCGAAAGAGAATAATCATTTTCGGGTTCGCCTCTCTAGGAATTGCGTACGCCGTCTTGGGAATAGCCTCACAAGAGCCGATCTCGTGGCTTCTCTACTTCGTCGTAGACGGTGTGGCTATAGGGCTGCTGTGGATGATGTTTACCATTGTGGTGTGGGGAGAGCTGGAACCACGAGGAATCGAGAAATACTACGCCGTGGGAGAAGCTCCCTTCTTCATGACAGAGATCCTCTACGTGCTTTCGACGTCCTTTGTCGCGTCAATTCCCCAAGCCAGTGCCTTCTCCCTCGCCGCCTTCTTCCTTTTCATCGCAGTCATACCCCTTCTCTATGCCCCAGAAACCTTGCCCGAGAAGAAGATCCAAGACCGCCAGCTGAAAATCTACTTCGAAGAAGCCTTAAAATTGAAGCAGAAAGCCACATAGCCCCGCAGCCCCACACAGGAAAATGCAACTCGCAGCGTCTAACCGAAGTTTTAAATCTGAAAAGCCCCTATAGTACAACAATGAAAAAATTAGCGGAGAGAAAATGTGTTGAGTGAACCCAAACCCGCAAAAACACTCCCCAGAGATAAAGCCTTCTACTTCTTCACGTCCATAGGCAATTACACAGGCGAAAGCGCCGCGTCACTCGAAGAATTCACCAAAAAAACACTGACAGTCAACATAAAATCCTTAGAATTCCACCTCTATCGAGGCGACTTCGAGAAATGGGCCGCAGAAACCTTGGAAGACACTGTGCTGGCAAACAAGGTCAGGCAACTTAGAGAACTCAAGCCCATCGGAATGGACCTCCGCGACCGCCTCTACCTAATCGTCTCAAAACACTATGAAAGCGTCAAGAAACCGCAGCCGACAACACCCACCCAACAGAGAACCACGTCCACATCAGTCACCTTCGGAAAACCACAGCCGAAGACCACCGTCGAAACTCAAGCAAAAAGATAAGCACCTTCATACCCAGAGGGAAGCGAGAGCTCCACACGCCTCCACCCAGCCACGGAAATCGAGACGAAAAGGGGAGAGACAACGTCCGACAGAACAGATGATGTACTACTCTTCCCCTCAGGAACCACGTAGCTTCCAGCTCCCGCAGGATAGAAGGCGAGTCGCGTATCACTAATCGGAAAGTCGCGATTCACCTTCTGTACAGCGCCCTGAATGGTGTAGGATTTGGCGAGCAGAAGGTCGAGCAACGCAAGCGTGCGACTATCCGTGTCGCTAACAGTGACATTCCCAGTCCAACCCACCACGACTCTGGCACCTCTGTCAATCAGCGCCTCGGCCATAGACGTCTGGTTTAAACTGTCACACCCCATCAGAACGACCAGACCGTCCACGAATCTTCCCTTCATGACACTCGACACGAACGTGGGACCTACCGCGAAGTATCGCTCGTAGGGGGGGTAGTTAAACACGGCTCTGCTGATGTGCCTGTTAATTACCAAATCATAATAGGCTCCATATGCCTTACTGTCTTCATAAACCTCAGAAGTGAACAGGTCGACAAAATCAGTCTCGTCCCTGACCGCCGAATGCGCGCGTACAACTATTATCCGCTCCCCCTTCGACGGAAGCTCCTCGTAGAAGCCCACCGTAACATCGCTGCCGGGATAATACCTGACGTCGTAACCCGACCCTGTCAGCAGAGAAGTGCACGTGTCGTTGAACGCAGGGTTGAACAAGCTTTCAACAACCGTCAACTGATCCACGATGGCGGCCGTCCAATTTTCAGCCCGAGACTGAAACAGATAGTAGGCAACCAACAGGGCTACGAGGACAACAGTGACGAGTACGATTCCGTACACTAGTCTTCTGTCCAGCCCTTTCCTTCCCGTCTTCTTCTCTTTCCTCATCCAGACCACGCTTGAACGAAAGTCTCCTATGGATGCGGGACTTCTTTAACCTCTCGCTAAGCCGGAAACTCAGCTTCCACTCAGCTTCTTCAGCTGGTTCCGGTACATCTCCACGATTTCCTTGTCCGTCGTTGCGTCTCTGGCGGCCTTGTCTAACCTGTAGTTTCCAGTGAACCGGGGAAACCTGATGGCCAGCCCGCTCCCTCTTCGAATCATGTCCATCGCCGACGTGTGGATCGGGCTGAGAGTGATTTCGGCACCGAGCACTTCAATCACCACCGCGGGTTCAAACCAGACATCTGCCTCAAGCATCGATTGTACGCGCGGGTGCCGGTGAGAAAGCTTGTGTTTGTTCAACATCTGCGGCAGCTTAGCCAAGTCTTCGTCCGTGAAGCCGGTTCCACATTTCGTCACCGTCTCGAAAGTATCCTTCTGCGGGTTGTAGGCAGCCAGAAGCACGGCGCCGTACATTCCGGCCCGTCTTCCCCGTCCATGGAAAGCGCCTATGACGACCAAATCAACCGTGTCAGTCATTTCACTCTTGTACTCGCGCTTGTATTTGATCCACAGCCACCCCCTCGCGCCAGCCTGGTAGACCGAATCGGTTGCCACGGACTTGCACATGAGCCCCTCACAGCCGCTTTCGACGGCTTTTTCGAAGAAACGCTCCAAATCTTCTACGCTGTCCACGACTAGGGACTCGGCGGGTTTCACGCGGTCGCTTTTGGAGACAACCTGTTCGAGCTTCTTTCGACGAGCAGGGTAAGACTCCAGGGTATAGTCTCTTCCTTCTGCGTATAGAAGATCGAAGACAAAGAGGGAGACCGGGTAATCTTCCATGGCTTGCTCCACGCCGTACTTCCGCCTTCGATGCATCAGCTCTTGAAAGGGCTTCATCTCGCCTGTGTCCACGTCTACGGCGACACATTCAGCCTCGATTATCGCGTCCTTAGCCCTCACATGGCGCTCGACGAGTCCTGCTGCGTCGGGGTACTGGTCCGTGATGTTCTCAAGACGTCTGGAGAAAAGCGTGATGGCGTCTCCCTTCTTATGTGCTTGAACACGTTCGCCGTCGTATTTGTATTCCAAAGCGCACTTTCCACTCAGTTTTTCCAAGATTTCCTCGGGCGAGCCTAGCCGTTCCGCGAGCATCGGGCGGATCGGGTTTCCGACCGAAACTTCGAACCGTTCGATGCCACGCAACCCTTTCTCAGCCACGGTTCTGGCCACTTTTCCGAGGTCGGAGGAGATGTTGTAGGCCCTTTCGAGGGCGTCCTTTGCCTCTTTTCCGCCGCCGTACGCGATGGCAAGCGCGTCTAAGACGGTCATGTCGGCGATTCCCACTCGTAGGCTGCCCGTGACGATTCGTAGGATGTATTTGGCTTCTTTCGGCGTAGCCCGGGTTAGCAGCCCAGCGAGATAACTCAGCTTCTTATCCATAGAACCTCCGCCCGAGGCTCGCGCCATCTTGTCCAGAGTGTCGTACACATTGTCAACCGTCAGAGAGGTTCCTCCGAACAGTGTTGCCTGTGCCTTCTTTGCGAGGAACTTCTGAGCGGTCTCTCCGATGTCGCCTGTTCGCGCCAAGTCCTCCACAATTTCCTTCTCACTCATGCCCGTGGCCTTCGCGACTGCTTGGATAGCGAGTTTCTCAGCTATTCCGGTTGGGAGGTCTACGAAGTCGGGATACAGCTTCCCCTGGGTCAGGTAGACGACTTTGTCTATGACTTCGTTAGGTGCAAGTGTGAGGAGTTCTACGAGGTAGCTGGTCATTTCAAGCCGTTTGCTAGTGGCTTCAATCTTCTCGTAGCAGTCAGCGACTGAGGAGAAGTTCACCGGTCTTCCCGAGTCTACTTGGAGCGAGTGACTATTAAAATCAGACTGTGACAGAAGTCGCCACAGAGTGCCCTTCTTGGTCTAGAACGTCTCCAGATGAACAATGGCGTTTAAAGCTCTCCTTCCTCTAGAGGAGGGTTTCTCAGCAGGATATCCAACAGGTATAATCGCGACGGGTCTCACATGAGGCGGGGTGTTCAAGGTTTTCCGTGCGATTTCCTCTCTGAAGGCTCCCACCCAGCAAGTGCCCAGCCCGAGGGCATAGGCTGCCAAGAGCATGTTTTGTGTTGCAGCGGCAGTGTCCTGTATGCAGTAGAGGCTGACTCCACGATTCCCGTAGCCTTGACTGGAGCGAGCTTCGTTGGCGCAAACCACAATTACGACGGGTGCCTCTTCGATGAACTCTTGGTCCAGAGCGGCAACTGAAAGATCATGCTTCACCCGCGGGTCTCTCACCACGACAAATTCCCAAGGTTGAATGTTACCGGCTGACGGGGCATGCCTAGCTGCATCGATCAGCTTCTCGACCTGTTCCGCGGACACTGCTCGGTTCTCAAAGGCTCGAATGCTTCTCCTATTACTTATGGCTTCAAACACGTCCATTTCTGTCAACATCCGGGACTGGTCAGTGTTTCTGGCGGCTATGCCTTAAGTGCACGTGTTATATAAATTGGAAGCTGACTTACTCTCCACGATTGAGCTGAAGGAGTGGATAATCTATGGAGACTCCGGCAACAAATCGTCTATACTGCGAAGATGCCTACCTGCAAGAGTTCAAGGCCAAAGTGCTCCGAGTAAGTCAAGCTGACGGGTTAGTCAGCATAGTTCTCGACCGTACGGCCTTCTATCCTACTGGCGGAGGACAACCTTCTGATGAAGGCGTGATTGAAGGAAGGAGCGGTAAGGCCACCGTGGTGGATGTACAGTGGAACAAAGGACGGGTCCTGCATCGTGCAGACAAAGTCGATGGAATAGTCAGCCAAGGCAACGACATCAGGGGAAGAATCGATTGGAATAGACGGTATTCCCTGATGAAGAATCACACGGCAGCCCACGTAGTAGCTGAGGCCATACGGCGTGTTCTGAACGCGCCGTTGGAGATAGTAGGGTCGGGATTGGATGTTGATAAGGCGCGTCTAGACTTGGCCACCGAGAACTCGCTGAGACCGCGGTTCCAGCAAATCGAAGCGGCTGCGAACAGCATCGTCCAAGAAGACCTGCCTGTTGAGACTAGAATCATGAACCGCCGTGAAGCTGAGGACTACGTGGAGAAGTTTCACGAAAGCTTGAAAACGTTGCCTCCAACGATTGCACAAGTCAGGATCGTCGAAGTCAAGAACGTGCATGCCTGTGCCTGCGGTGGAACTCACGTGAAGACAACTGGAGAAGTGGGCACCATCAGGATTCTTGGACGTTCATCCAAAGGCAAAGGCGTGGAACGGCTAGAGTTTAGGGCGCAAAACCCTTAAGTCCATACAATGCTTCTTCTACTCTTTGGATGATGATCAAGAGAGTATGAGCGATGCGGTGATAGAACTCTCGACGGGCGATCTGACAAAAGGATCAAGGACTCGTCGCCAGAAAAAACTGTTAATAAGTCGACAGCTTTAATAACTCGAGGACTGCGAAGACGCTGAGGCTGTTTTGCGCATGAGTGAATTGCTGAATTGGTTTCAAAGAAGGCGAGAAACGCGGGCCTTAGACGTGATGAGACGCCACCTTGCGACGACCATGTCCATCGTAGACGATTTGGAGCAGGCGATTGAGGCAGCCGTTTCAAACGAGGAGGACGAGACAGAACGCCTGGTGGAGGGCATCACCAAAGGAGAGAAGGAAGCGGATGCGTTGCGACGAAGTTTCATGGATGAGCTTTCGAAAGGAGAGCTTCCCGCAGCCGACCGCGAGGACTTGATGCACCTCATGAAGCGCGTGGACATGGTGGCGGACTGGTGCAGAGAAGCAACCCGACTGATCAACGTGATTCCCATGGAAGAAGTCCCGAAAAGCTTGAGAAGAGCATTCGTGGAGATGGCCGCTGGACTCAAAAACTGCGCCCAGTCCCTTGGGAAGAGCATCACGAAGATGGCGGACAGCCCAGACGACGCGTTAAGAGCGGCGGACGAAGTGGAAAGGAATGAAGAAAAAGTCGATGATCTGCATGAGAAAGCTCGTGTGCTGCTAGCGAAGGAGAAGACGATGAACGCGGGCATAGCTGTCTTAGCTAGCCAGCTTTTGGAGGCCATTGAAACCGCCGCTGACTCGTGCGAAGACGCGTGTGACCACGTTAGAATCATAATAGTCAGACGATGAAGTGAAGGGAGGGAAGAAGATGTCAAAGATTCCGATTGAAATCACGGAGCTGCGAAAGAGCGCCGACGGCGACACGGTGAAGGAGCTCGCTGACTTCCTCAAAGAAAAGCTGGGAGACGTGGAGGTTGACATGACGGGTAGCGAGATCACGCTCAAGACCGAAGAGGAAATGAAGTTCTCTCGGCCACAGTTGCGGACTCTTCTGCGCAAGTTTCTACATAAAGCAGAACTGGATGACTTTCGAGTGATTGCGGGAAAAGACAATGCTTTCATCATAAAGGAGAAGAAGCTCGCCGCCGAGGAAGAGTAACCCTGCTATTTTCCCGTCGCTATCGAGAGGATCCCAGTCAGCACAAGACCTGCGCCTAAGACGAAGACCGGGGCAGGAAGCTCTGCGAAAAGGGCTATGCCCAGCACGGTTGCACCGATGGGCTCGAGGAGCGCCATAGTGGCGGTTTCGAAGGATTTTAGGTTGGACAACGAGGAGAAGTAGAGTGTGTGGGCCGCGGCTGTCGGTAAGATGCCCAGTCCGACAAGTGGAAGAAGCGTCTGCGGACTACTCGCTGCCTCAATGCTGGCTCCTGCGAAGACGGAGGCGACGCCGACGGTCAGGGCTGCTGCCAAGTAGACGAATAGCATGGTTGGCAGCGGCGGTAGCTGGCCACGTCGTTGTCTTCCATAGTTGAGGTAGAAGCCCT
>CAYNAW010000040.1:0-12428 GCA_964395545.1 uncultured Candidatus Bathyarchaeia archaeon
GAACGTCTCAGATGGCACCTCGAATCCACGGCACCGCACGCACGCAGAGTCTCCAGCGTCCGACGCCTTCACGGTGGGCGAAAGAGTTCACAACCGGCTCGCAAAGTATAGAAAGAAGAGAAACTTCCACAAGACAGACGAGCCTCAGGGCGAAGAGAAGATGAGTGATGGACGGATTTACGTAGTTCAGAAACACGCTGCAACCCATCTCCACTACGACTTACGGCTGGAGATGGACGGCGTCTTGAAGAGCTGGGCCGTGCCCAAGACTCCGCCAACCGAACCGGGAGTCAGGCGACTTGCTGTCGAGGTGGAAGACCATCCCATTGAATATGCTACCTTTGAAGGCTCGATACCCCAAGGCGAGTATGGAGCGGGGACCGTGGAGATTTGGGACAAAGGCAGCTATACGCTTCTGGAGCGTAAGGAAGACAAGATAACGGTCGAGATTCACGGTGAGAAACTGCGGGGAATCTACTTCCTCGTCAGGTTTAAGGACAAGAGAAACTGGCTGTTCTTCAAAAAGAAGCCCTAACGACTCTCACGGCTAAATGCCCGGTTCCTTCTCTCTGCAGAGCTTGAATGGACACAAAAAAAAGAAGAGGGTTCTATGGGAGCTTTTTCCCATAGTTGCTTGCCGCGATCACCACGTCGAATATGTCCACGTCACCGTCTTTGTCGCAGTCGCAGTTGGCATCGTATTTGGGTTGGCCTTCTTTTGCGCCGTAGGATCCCGCGATTTTGACGATGTCGAAGATGTCAACATCAAAGTCGCCGTCAGCGTCACCGGCCAACGTCACGCGGATGCTGCCGTCAGCCATGAAATTGTCCGCTATCTCAGTTTCATTGGTTACTGCCGTAACGTTGACGCTTATGGCATAGTCTCCATAGTCCCAACCTGCGGTGTTCCAGGTCACAATATACTCTGCTTCAGTGAGACCAGCGAGCGCAGAGACTGTCACCGTTGTGATCACTGTTTCATTTGCGTAGACGGTGAAGTCAGAGTCTTCGGTGAAGGTGCCTACGTTGGCAATGGTGACCTTGATCTTGATGTTGTATCCTTGGCCAATCAGTGTTCCCGTGGGCGATATCGCTGTAACAGCCATGTCGTGGACGCCTGGATTGATTTCGACGGTGCCTCCCCAAATGGTATGTGTTAGTTGCTGACCGAGTTTGTTCTTCAGCTCGCTTGAGGGCACAGTTAGGTAGCAGGTGCCGGTGTCGATCGCGCGGAAGGTCATGTTGAAGACTGTGCCGTCCTTGTTGAAGGTGGCTGCTGTACCGCTGGACGACGCGGCAATCCAGTATGTTCCCGCTACAGGGTCTGCTATGTCCTTGGAGATCGTCACTGGGCTGTAGAGAACGCCCCACATGTACGTGTCTGCTGGGATGTAGACCGAGTGGCTCACGTATTCGAGCATCGAGGTGTCCCAGCTCATGTTGAAGTTCAGGGCCCACAGGTCTACTGGTTTCGTGATGCGGGCGCTTACCGTGAAGGTTAAGCCCTCCTGCGTCTGAACCAGTTGAGGCGCTATACGTATTGCGGGAAACTCGCGAATTCGGACGATCCACCTGTCTTCGCCTGTCACGCCGTTCGTGTCGTTGGACGTCAACTTGAGGGTGTAGGTGCCCGTCGCGAAGAGCGTGATGTTCCACGTAGCTAGGTTGCCGCGGGTTGTTTCATTTTGACCATTGTCTATCAGCTCGATTCCTGTAGTCAGCCACATAGAGGGGTTGGTTCCCGTGCCGTACTCCAATTTGAAGTTGTTGAACGTGGCTCCGGGGGCTGTACCTCTTCGTGCCGTGCCGTTCACCGTCAGGAATCCCTGAAACGTCGGAGGGCTCAATCGCGATGCCGCTGGGTCGGTCTTGAACTGGGCGGTGGGTGCCATGATTTCTGTGACGATCGACGTCTCGGGGTCTCCGAGGACGAGAAGCTGGTAGTAGGTCCATCTGGTACTGTCACCCGATATCGAGCCGGCGAAGTATTCTTTGGACGCCTGCAGCGTCTTACCTAAGACATTTTCGGTGTTGTTCAAGATCTCGAAGAACTTCTGGTCAAACAAGTCGCCCGTGCCGAGTGTGGTGCCTGGCATGTACCAGCCGTATCTCGTGTTGCCTACGAAGGCGAAGGCGCCGTAGGGGCTGAACACAAAGTGTTCCATGACCGCATCCAAGTCGATAGCGGCCGCGTAGCAGCCGACGCTGTAGCCGAGGAAGTATTCGGTGTTGGAAAGAACGGTGTCGACGTCGATTCTGGATAGGCTCATCATTGTTTCTTCGTTGGTATGTCCATCATGGTTCAAGATGTGGGTTCCGCTGTTGATCGCGTTTATTATGTTGCTGCGGCTGTAGGTTCCGTCTCGCGAGTAGTATCGTCTAGTCGTGTACTGGGGTATCCTGTCTGAGACTATATCTTTGTTGTTTGCTCCCTCCGTGGTGTCGTCGAGTTTTTCGCCGAGCATCACCGCCTTCTTGAAGTAGGAGTCATCCGTGTTGTTCTCGTACCAGATGATCTTGTTGACGAAGTTGTTCACTTGTTCTGTCGTAGTCACTGGAGCTCTGCCGATGTAAAGCTCAGCGTACAGGTCGGCTTCGTCTCCGGCGGTGCCGTTCTGCGGCGATTTTGAGCTTGCGGGGTAGACGCCTTCGCCGAAGATGGTATCGTTGTCATTGTTCCAGCTGCCGTCTAAGGCGACGAAGTACATGTCGCAGGGTATGTTGGTGTCCACCGTAATCGGGTCTGTGGCTACAAAGCCGTATGTGCCCCTTCTGGGAACTACGGTGGTATCGCCGCCGAGCAAGATGTATTCGGTTTCCCAGTTCGTGTAGGCGTCTTTAATGAAGTTCCTAACGCGGGCAGCAGTGTCGTTGAAGTTGGCCGCGCCGGTGCCGTCGCCGTAGAGGCCGTTGCTGAAGTAGTCTGGGTCAGCTAGTATGCTTTCCACGAGCACGGTGGTGGCGTTCAGTCCCTTGCCGATTTTCCAGTCGATTAAGGGCTGGAAGGACGCGTTCAGGGCTTCGTTCGTTATTATGACGTAGTCGTAGGTGTCGGCTGGGTCGACTATAGAGGTGGGTTGTTCCAGTGTTGTCAATGCTGTGGTGTACGTGGACAGGGCTTCTGGGTTGTCGACAGTGCTCCTGACGAGTTCTTTGTCTTTCGACAGGTTTCTAAGCAGGGGAGCTGTTGTGCTGCTGTCCCTTAGGCTGACCTGCACGGTCATCGTCTCGAAGTAGGACAGCTGCCCCATCTTCGGGATGTATTCAACGGGGCTGAGAGTTATGAGCAGTATTCTGTAGCCCCGCAGATGTTGCTCTGAGACTTGTGAGACCTGCGTGGTTGGATAGGGGTTGGATGAGCCGTAGACTGCCGGGTTGGGGCTGTCAATGGTCGTGGCCTTCGAAGAGGTCTGGATGGGGGTTCGGCCGTACTCTAGGGTGAAGTCGCCCTCCAGCAAGCGTCTGTTGCCCGGTGTCAGGCTTATGCTCTCGAATTCTCTGCCTTGTGGCAGTAGCAGTCTGAGGGTTGTGTATGGGAGGACTGGCATGCTTGGCTCTCCCTGTTGGAGCGCGTCTTTAATCGTTACTGTGTGGTAGCCTCTTGACTCGGTTATTGTTGGCTTGGGGAAGTAGATTTGTGTGGTGATGGAGTATGCCAAAGTGTGCGTGGTCATGCTGACCGTGTCTTCGGCTGTCGCTTGGCTTCGCTGTTCCATGTTTAGGGCGTTGGTTGAGATTAACGATGGTGCTATTAGGAGGCAAAGTGTTATGGCTAAAACTAACTCAACGTGTTTTTGCATAGTGTATCATGAATATTAAACCTTTGATGGGATTTATCCTTTATGGAAAATACTTCTATACCGTTTGCGGCTTTGGCCTCGTGGGGCGTTGTCTCCTGTAGGATTTCTTCGGTCTTTGCTGCTTGTGGGTGATGTAGTGGGTGGGCTGTGCAGAAACGTGTGCCTCGTAAGAGTGTGTTCTTGTTCCATTGTGGTGGCTTCGAGCGTGCGATAGCGGGCAGCCACATCAAGAGTATCGTGAAGCGCTTCTCCGTGTTCTTGAGTTTGTGCCGCACTTCAACGGAGTCCACGGTTTTGAACCCGAGCTTCTCCATCTGCTCTTTCCTCAGCCATGGGCTCCAGTGGTTCTTCAACGCTACGGTGGCGAATCCTCTTACGTCTTGCTCGCCTTTGACCATGTTTTCGAGCAGCTGCTTTCCGAACTTGTGTCCCTTCGCCCTTCGCAAAACCCAGATGCAGTTCATCACGATAACGTTGTCGCCCGTTATCGGGTAGCCGGAGGCTTCGGCGGGGGCATACTCGATTTGTCCAACCACCTGTCCCTTGACGATTAGGAGCTTCTTGCGGAATCCCTTCGGGATAGCAGCTTCCAAATACTCTCTTCTTCTCCTGCTTCTTCTGAAGGGCATAGGTGCGAGGCATCGATACAATTGCCTCTCATAAGCTGCGTTCGCTGTAATGTCCACAATACTGGCTTCTTCGGTCATTAAGTATACCGCTGCTGATGAACTAATAAGGAACCTCTCTCAGATTTCTGATTTATGCTGCCTGATATCGTTGTTGCCGTTTTCTTGACTGTCTGCATATCGATCTTCACCGCTGTCAACCTGGGCAGCATGAGAAAATCACGTGTCGGCACGGAGGCTGTTGACCCGGTGGAGGCGGAGGCGCCGAACGCTCTTTTCCTCACTTCAGCTGCTCTCGGAACTGGACTCTTCTTTCTCGAATCCATCTTGTACGCGGTGTTGGTGTTCGGCGGACTTGGCACGCTCTTGGCGGACTCTCCGCTGCAACTTCGGTTTGTTGGCGACTCGTGGCTTCAAGTAGCCGGTATGGCTGTGACTGCCTCAGGCTACGTCTTGTTTCTCTGGAGTGTCTTGGCGAGGGGACGGTATGCGACTTCGTGGGAGATGCCTCAGGACCAGAAGCTCGTGACTTGGGGTCCGTACCGCTACGTGCGGCACCCGTCGTACCTCGCCTATTTCATCCTGTTCGCCGGGCTGTTTCTTCTCGTCCTCAACCTGATCGCGCTGCTGCCGCTGGTCGCCGTGCCTGGCTACGTGGCAATCACTGCTGCAGAGGAGGAGATGCTTACGAAGCGATTCGGAGCGGCCTACCGTGAATACGAACGCGTGACCGGCAGGTTCGTTCCCAAGAGGCAAAAAGACTAGGGTTATTGCTCCTTGATCGCGTCTTTCAGGCTTTGTGCAGCGTCTTCAGGGGGCACAGTGTTGATGTACATGCCCGTGCTTTTCTCGAACCCCGCCCATATTGAAAGTTTGGGGTAGACTTCCAAGTGCCAATGATAGAAGTCGGCGGCCTGTTCGTCGGGCGCTATGTGAAAACCAAAGTTGTATGGCGGGTCGTTCAAAAGCGTACACAGGGCCCCCAGACATGTCTTCAGAGCCTTCGCCAACCCCTCCACCATCCTAGGCTCCAAGTCCAGCAACGTTCCTTGATGCTTCTTGGGCATTATCCAGAATTCGAAGGGATTGACTCCTGCCCAGGACGTGAAAGCCGCAAAGTCCTGGTTCTCCCAAACAAACCTCGGGCCACCCTTCTCCCGCTTCAGGATGTCGCAGAAGACGCACTCGCCGTTTTCCTCGTAAAAGCCTCGGCTGGCCTCCAGCTCGCTGCTCAACGTAGCAGGCACGGTGGGGGTGGCGATTATTTGACTGTGGGCATGTGACAGTGAAGCCCCCGCGTCTAATCCGTGGTTTCGGAAAACCGACACGTATCTAACGTACGGCTTCGCGGAAAGCGTCTTCAGGCGGTCGATGTAACCATTAACTACATGGGCCAGCTGAGAAACAGTTGACGCTGCAGGATGCTCTATGTGGCTGGGCGATTCGACGAGAACTTCATGGTGCCCTGCGGCCCTACACGAGTCAAAGCTTTCCCCGCCCTCGGGTGGAGAGAAAGCGGAGTACAGGTTGGGCACGCAGCGAATCAACCAACCTGTGTGACGCAGACCATTCGTGTCCCTCTCTGCGACAATGCTATCTCCATCCTTCAAGTAGACTAGTACCGCCGGGGGCGTCATCCGCTCGTTCCCGGGACAGAAGGGACAAGCGTTCGTGTCGGCAGTCTGGGTCGCAGCGGCTTGTTTGGCAAAGTCTGTTGGTCTGCGTTTCCGGTGCGTGGCTATGACCACCCAACGGTTTAGAAGATAGTCTTTTCGGACTTCGTTCAGCAAACGCGTAGCTTCCATCTAGATTGCCTTACTGTTTAGCTGAGAGTCCTTTAGTCTTTTTGATTTTTCCTTCCACAAGCTCTTCGTAAGTCTCGAGTGTCTTCTGCGCCATTTTGTCCCACGTGAATTCGGCCAAGACTCTCTTTCTGCCGTTCGTGCCCAACTGCTGTTTTCTGTTCGGGTCTTGAAGGCAACTGACGATTCCCCAGGCGATGTCCACAGGGTCGCTGGGGTTGACGTGATAGCCGCATTGTTCTGGTCCGTCGGCAACGACTATTTCCCGCATGCCGCTTATCCCGCTGGCGCCGACGACCACCGGTTTCTCCATGCTCATGGCTTCGAGGGCAACTATGCCGAACGGCTCGTAGAGGCTGGGGAAGGCGGCTACGTCGCAGGCTGCATAATGCGCGATTCGTTCTTCTTCAGGCACAAACTCGAAGCGGAACTGCACTTTGTCCTCAAGCTTCAACCCTTTTACCATGCTCTTTAGATGTTCCTCCATGTCTCCTAACCCCACAATCACAAGTTTTGCGTTCGGGATCTTCTGCAAGATGTGGGGCATAGCCATGAGCAGCTTGTCAGCACCCTTGATCCACACGAGTCGGCCGAGGAAAAGAACTAGCTGTTCATCATCGTTCACTCCGTATCTCTCTCGCAGCTTCTTCCTCGTTCCTTCGTCTACCGCTTGAGGGGAATACTTCTCGGGGTCGACTCCGTTGTAGCAGACTTTGACCTTATCCTTCGGGAAACCAAGCTCGATCAGCTCGTCTTTCATGGCGTATGAAACTGTGATGACTAGGTCAGCCATCTGCCCGCCGCGATGCTCGATGCTGCTCACCACTTCAGAGCAGTTTCCAAGTGTCCTGCCTTTCTCGGTGGAGTGAACATGGAAAACTAGGGGTAGCCCCAGTTCCCGTTTGGCTGTAATGCCAGCGATGACTGAAAGCCAGTCGTGCGCGACCACAATATCATACTTGAAGCCTTCTTTCTTGACCAATTCGTTAATTATCTTCGAAGAGGCAAGATAGTTGTAGACGAGGATTTTGGAGAAGAACTGCAGTCCTCGACCCCATTTCCTGAGGTCCTCGGCAATCACGTCGGGAAGAGAATCTGACACGTCGATGTGGAGAGGACGATGCACCTCGATTCCACGCCACAACTCTCTCGTGGGCAAAGCGCCCTCGTCATCGTTCATCGTGAACACAGATATATCGTTGTCTAAGAGCACGAATTTTCTCGTAATCTCTGCCGCGTACGTGCCCAAGCCGCCGACTATCTTAGGCGGGTATTCGTAGACGAGAACTGCCAGCCTCATGGATTTCTCACCGCTAACGTTCAGACCTTTTCTATGGCTTAGAGCATTATCGCTTATTTGCGTTTCCTACGAGGGAACGATAAAACATGGAATAGAACTTACTGCCTACGGCGTTATCTTGTACGACTGCTTAATCACGGTCTCAAGTATCTTGTGGTGTTTCTTCTCGTCGCTTGCGATATGCTCCAACAGCAGCTTTATGCCCGCATCCTTAGTAAGCTTGATCTCTTTCTCTATGTGTGCAAGCATCACCGTCTCGGTCTTGATGTGGTTCGCCAAATTCTTCTTCACAACCAGCTTGTCCACGTAGCTGTCCTGCAAGGTATCCCACAATGGCTTCGCACCCTTCTGGCTGATGACTTTCAGTATTCCTTCCAAGATGAGCGCATGCTTCTCAGAGTCCTTCTGCGTCTCCAAGAGCAGCAGCCTAGCAGCCACGTTGCTCACGTCCTTTATTTCCCTCTCAACAGCCGTGACGAAGCTCTTCTCCACCTTAATCTGCTCCTTAACCAGGTCTTCAAGCGTTTTTTGCGACATTTCGTCAACCTTCTTTTCTGCTACTTCAACTCTTTCAGACTATTAAAGCTTTAACAACCCACGGTTTCGCCCCGACCCATCTGAATCTTATAGAAAATCTGAAAAGGCGAGACACCCATAATAGGCAGCGTGGGAGTAACAGTCGATGCGTCTTAACCCTATTAAACATAAGATCCTGGAAGAGATGGCCAAGGACGAAAAGGCTCGAACACCCAAAGACATAGCTAAATCGGTTGAGCTCAACTTCTCGTCATGCATGATGCACCTTCTCGGACTGAAGAAGGCCGGATACGTCTCCTCTCCAGACAAAGGACACTATCGGATAACCAGCCAAGGAAAAGAGATCCTCAAACCCGGAATCGGCCGAGAGGAAGCGCTCTTCCTCCTCAGCCCGGTAGCCCCTGAGAAAGCCTTCCACTTCTACAACGGAGTGCACCAGCCGACACACATACGTGTTAACAGTCTCCGCGACCTCAACGAGAAATTGACGCATGTGGACATACGGTCAATCGAGTTTCACTTGTCCCGAAAAGACTTTGAAGCGTGGGTCCGAAGCCTCGGTGATCATGATCTGGCGAGAACCCTTGGGGAAATTCGGGAGAAAGATGCTTCAGGGGAGAAGCTTCGCAGACTGGTTCATGAAGCAGTGCAAGCCCGCTGCAATGAACTCGTGGACCTGTCGAAGCCTTCCTGAGCGGCAAAGACCTCAATCATGCCGGTTTGAATCGTTCTTTCAGCTTTTCCAGTATCTGGGGCAGCGTCGTGTATTCCATGGCTTCGGCACTCAGGCGTGCCGGTTCAAACTCTCCCATCCTGCGGAGTGTTCCAGCCAACTCTACGGCCTCGCGGCGTGCCATGTCGAAGGCCGGGTCGTCGAACAGGTCCTTCACCATGGGTAATTCGTCCTTGTCGCTTGCGATTCCTCCGTTGCATACTTGAAAGCCGAGGGCAACCATTCGGGGTGGTCCGTCGAACGCCGTGCATTTGCTGTCCTTCAAGCCCACGGGCATTAGGGGTCCCCAGTGGCTGCCTCGCATCCATCCTTCTACGAAGTAGGTGTGGAGGAATGGGGCGAGGAGTTCGCCCACGGCGGGCAGTCCATATTGTGCTCGCAGGATTGCGACGGGGTCATCTTTTCCGACGTACTTGCCCGCGATGAGGGAAAGCTTCGTCGTGCTTGTCGAGGCGCATGGAAGATCGTCTCGCGCTCGCCAGACGCGGGAGACCGTGTATTTCGTGCTCGAGCCGACCAGACCGAGGAGTTCGTAGGTTTCTTCGGGGCATTTGAGGACTACCGCGCGGTTTTCCTTCGAGTCCAAGACTTCGAATTTGAAGCCGCCGGCCATGTTGGAGTCGATTACGAGTCCAGCGGTGTTCATGGGGTCGGCGAAGATGCGGAAGATGGGATAGTTGAAGGAGCCTGCTGAGGTTTTGTCAGCCGCCAAGACGATGATTGGGTCTGAGTCTCGTTCCTCGATTTCCATCTCCGCCACGCCTGGTCCCATGCCGCGGACGTTGCCGCTGAAAGCCGTCTTAAGCAGGTCCTGCCCAGCGCCGTACAGCTTCAGGTCCTTCGCCTTCTCAGCGGCCTTCTGAAAGGTTTGAAACGCTAAGCCGTGTATCTCTTTGTTTTTCTCGCCTTTCTCGTGGACCATGAGGAGTTCTAGGTCGTCTCCCGCGTTGAACACGTAAAAACTGTTGAGAATTCCCTCTCTCTGCGCTTTTTCCAGTCTCTCTCTGCCTATCGCGAGCAGTGGCTCGGGGACTACGTGGTGTCCGACAAGAGAGCCGACATCACATTTGATGACTGACACTGTTGTTTTCATTATGCTTTACCTCCATCTCCAGAGCACCTACTGTGCATTCCCTTTCTTTAAAGACTTTTCTGAAACTTCATAAGCTCCAGAAGCCAAACATTCAGAGCGTACAGTCGTGGAACGTGAGGCAAGCTATGGGGAAAACGGCAACAATCTCCGCGAAGATTCCTGAAGAAGTCTACCGAGAGTTCGCCTTGCGAGTGCCCGATGGCGCGAGGAGCGCGTTCATACGGGACGCCATCGTCGAGAAATTGCAGCATGTCCCGAGACCCGACAAGATCCTTGGACTGGAAAAACGCGTGACCGCGCTGGAGGGAGAGCTATCGGTGATTAAGAACTACCTTGCACAGCTGGAGTTGCTCACTTATGACAAGGGGAAAATCAATCCGTACGCCTTCTGCATCGACGAGATAGACCATAAGATCATGGATTATCTTCTGCAACACAAGGGGGCCACGACCCCGGAATTGGCTGAGTACGTGAGAGCCAACCGATGGCTAGTCCTTAACAGGTTGCGAAAGATGCAAAGGTCCTCCAAGAAGCAGCTGGGAAAACCGATAATCAATTACCATGCGGGCGAGCGAGGCGGCAAGAAGAAAGCATGGTGGCTGAGTGAAGAACTGGCGCAGGCATAACAACAACGCCTTTATTCCCACACAGCAACTCAGAAAAGACCAGGGGGCCTGTAGCCCAGTCCGGATTAAGGCACCGAACCACCCAAAGTGGTGTGCACGCCTCCGGAGCCGGAGACCTGGGGTTCAAATCCCCACAGGCCCGCCAAACCAAGGACGGGTTCCTGCAGCTCAAAACGCGGTCAGCCGTGTCTGGCCTAACGCCCCGCGTCCGAGACAGCTCAGATTGCGCCCGCACCGCGTGGGCGAGTCAAACTGGACTCGAACGATGCCTCGGGCTTAGTGGACTAGTAGTTTTCGGCGAACAACTCGTAATAGCTTTGAAGGTGTTTGCACGCAGGGCAGGTTGTCGGCGCTTCTTTCCCAGTGTGAACGTACCCGCAGTTCCTGCATTTCCATCGGACTTCAACGTCTCTTTTGAAAACTGCCCCATTCTTCACATTTTCAAGCAGCTTTCTGTATCGTCGCTCGTGCTGTTCCTCGACTTCTGCAATTTCTTTGAACGAGTCTGCCACTTCATCGAAATGCTCTGCTCGGGCCACGTTTTCAAAGGCGGGGTATAGCGTGCCCCACTCCATCTTTTCGCCGTCAGCCGCCGCCAAGAGATTCTCTGCCGTACCACTGATTTTTCCAGCGGGGTATCCTGCCTCGATCTCGACTTCTCCGCCTTCAAGATACTTGAAGAAAATCTCTGCATGCTCTTTTTCATTATCTGCAGTCTCGTGGAATATTGCTGCAATCTGCTCGAATCCTTCTTTTTTTGCCACACTGGCGAAAAATGTGTACCTATTTCGCGCTTGACTCTCGCCCGCGAATGCTTTCAACAAGTTCTTCTCGGTTGCTGAACCTTTCAAACCCATCTGAAATCACGACAGTTCAAGAATTGCTGAGATAATTAAATCTTGCGTGTTGGAACAGCAAGTCGGGGGATTGAACTTTGATGTCACCATCCCTGCGTCCACGCGATGCACGAGTTCTCATCTAGCGGACTCTTGTTGAAGCGCGAGCGTACGTCTTGAGCCGTTTCCCGCAGACAATGATCGTCGGAAAGGTCGCGAGGCGCGCGCGGCGCGCGTATTGAGTCCGATGCTGAAATACAGCATGGGATTTTTTTCTCCGTCAGAAATGGTGGGCCTTCACCCAGTTCAGCTTGGTGCGTGCCGTTCCTTCGCTGTGAGGTGGGACAAGGTTTTTCTATGAATCTCAAGGTCGCGGTTGCTGTGAAGCACAAATCGAATCCTTTTGACGTACTGGAGTTTCGGCACGACCTCAATAATCGTTTTCAGCGCTACCTCCGCCGCTTCGCCAGTAGGGTAGCCGAATGCGCCGGTAGATATGGCGGGAAAGGCGATTGAATCTATCTTATGTCGTTCCGCAAGGTCTAAGGCGTTGCGGTAGCAATTGGCTAGCAGCTCATTTTCCGGCTTGTCCACGCCGTAGATGGGTCCTAAACAGTGCACGACGTAGCGATTGGGCAGCCTGTGTCCTCCCGTGATAACAGCTGTGCCGGGCTGAATCGGGGTTAACGGGCGGCATTCTTCTTCGAGTTCAGGACCGGCCGCGCGATGGATGGCGCCGGCTACTCCCCCGCCGCTTCTGAGCTGCGCGTTTGACGCGTTGACGATGGCAGCGACGTCCGGCTGTGACGCGATGTCCCCCGTAACGCACTCGAGCTTCACGCCGAACAGGGTTGTCTCCCGACGAGAATTCCTCCCGTAGCGTTTCGCCATACCTCTCACTCCACCTGATGCTCCCCGTGCCTCTTCTAGAAAGAAGCGCCGCCATCTTCATAACGTTTACGACCGCGCCGCACGTGTGACCCTTTCACATAGCCAATCATGCAGCGGCCGCATCCTTGACCTATCCATGCGCGCGCACACCCAATGGTCGCTTCACCGTCGCCTGCGGCACAGC
>CAYNAW010000041.1:0-11489 GCA_964395545.1 uncultured Candidatus Bathyarchaeia archaeon
GCCCTAACCAGAGTAACCGAAATCGTAAGAGAAGAAGCTATGGAAAAAGCCATCACAGCAAGCGTCAAACCAGACACGATTGAAGTAAACTTGAATGCCTTTGAAATTGGTCTAACTTTGTAGAAGGTTGTTCATTCTTTAGGCTACAAGTCAGCATGCATTAAGCCTGCTTAGAGTCTTGTGGTCTTCGTTGGTTGTCAGAACTGATCTTATAAAGTAGCATCGCACTCAACACTTGTGCCAAGACAAAGAGTTGCGTAAAAAGAGTAAGAGCAATCGGTCCTCCCCTGAATAGTGGAAATTGGAGAAGAAAAATGATGGCAGACACGAGGGATGTTACACCTGTGACATTGCTTAGAGAACGAGCGACAGACCGCAGAACATCGAAGGCTGTCATCGCCCATAAAAATAGACCTGCAATCAAAAACCCGTATCCGAAAATCGCAGCGAACTCCAGATGCCAAGGATAAGAAGGCCTCATAGGTAGCATAAAGAAACCTACAAAAAAGAAAAGTATAGCGGCTATCACATTGATAACTCCATTGATGACTGGAAGCCTACTGCCATAGAGCTTGCCTAAGACAAGACAACCAACCCCAACCATTACGAGGCTGAGTGAAACTGCGAAGAAACCTGCATAAACCCAGTAACCTGCCCATACACCTACGTATGACCAAGCTATCGCCAGCCAAAAAAGAGACCAAGCCACAGCTCCCACTACATAGCCCGCAGCACCGACCTTAAGCTGAACAATAGTTCGTCTAGAGGGCTCGGCTCCCAAACGCTTCTCCCAGACTCGTTATAACAATGGTTCGTATAAAAACCTTTTCAAACAAACAGAATTGCTGGAGATTCAGAAAATAATAAATAGTTAATAAGTCAATCTTGTCTGATGGGGAATGTCAGCATGATGAAGGTTTTTAGGGAAATTGTGACGTTTGTCTTGGCGCTGTTGCTGGTGAATGTAGCCGCTAGCCTGCTTGTTCCTCTCGTTCACGCGACGTATGTGGAGTATCCCGATCTTGAGTATCATTTGTGGGACAATATGGTTTCTTCATTGCAGGTGCAGGGCACGGTCATACTCTACGAGCATCAGAATTTTCAAGGCGCAAGCCACCAGTTCACGGACACGTCAGTCAACAACCTGCTTGACTACAACTTCGACAACGCAGCGTCCTCTCTAAAGGTGAATGGCAAAGTTACCCTCTGGGAACACCCAGACTGTGCAGGGTGGCGAGCCATAACCTTCACAAGCGAACCATTCACCCCTAGCACTTGGGGGACAACTTGGAACTACAATCCCTCGTTAGTTAAGGGCTCGGGCAAGTGGGATAGCAGAGTCTTGTGGTGGCATTGGCCTTCAGGGGATAACCAGATCGAGGGTCCTGACGACGAGAAGTATGTTGATTGGGTAACAGATGGCCTTGTAGAGTCAAAAGCGACAGATAACCCTGTTTATAGTTGGCTTGTTGCAACGAATTTTGACCAAGGATATGAGAACAACATCGTTAGTGACCGTTGTCCAGACTTGCCATTCGGTGGGGGTTCTCTTAAAGTACATGGCACGGTCACCTTATACGATCAACCTAATTACCAAGGCAACAGCAAGAGCTTCACAAATGCGAGAGTAGCTTGGCTGGATGATTGGTACAACAGAGCACGATCCTTGATTGTAGATGGCACGGTAAATCTATGGCAACAATGGGGTTATCAGGACTCTAGATTGTTCTTCACAAAAGTCTCCGCACAGCCTACACCCCTTAGAGTGGGGGCTACCAGTGAGATAAGGCTTGAGGGTGTAGTAACAGACTGGTGGTGGAACTGGTTTGGGCAAGATAGTGCTGCCGGGATAAAGTTTGACGTAGTTCTAACCGAAGACCATTCGGGTCCCGATGCGTTAAGACTTATGATGGAGCTTTACATTGTCAGACAAGGTCTCTTGAATTGGCAATTCTCGATCTATCGACAAAACACCATACTTTCGGGACCACCTTTGTCACAAGTATGCAACTACCGTGCGGCTCTCGAGTGCTGGTCAGAATATGTGAAGAGGACGATATACTCGGGGGAGATAATGCAGTGGTCCATGAACTTGAAAGCGCTCATCCAAGAGGCATGTAACGCGTTTCCCGCACTTCTCACACTTGGCATGGACAACCTTTACATCGCTAAGATTAGCTATACAGTAGAAGCTGATGCTTTTGTATCTAGTCCATCTATCAGTTGTAACCTTCACAGGCTAAGGCTTTCTTACAGGCTTGCAGGGGGCGGTGGTGGTGGCATGTGGTGCCCTACTCTCTATTCTTGGGATGGAAGCGCTTACGCCGAAGAGGGTCTGCTCGGCATCCACGGCGATTCGGACGTCACGATTAATCAGACTTTGGAGCACTTGAGCCCTATAAACAGACTGTGCCCGCTCTCACTAAGAGAACTGGACAACCACACCAGCCATGTTGATCAGGTGAGGCTGTTCGCGGTTGACGCCGACGACAACTGGTACGAATGCTCTCTGCGCTTTGCTTGGCACAGCAGGCTCGGAAGAGTAGAAGCACTACTGCTACGAGACGACGAGTCAAGGGTCAACCTAACCCCAACAGAACGAGCCGAACTCCTCTTTCTAATCCCTGAAAACGTGGACGACGTCCACCACTTCGTCTTCCAACTCAACGGACACAACCCAAAAGGACTGTACTGACAAACGGCCCTCAACTCAAACATTCATATTTTAAAACCTTCAGTAGCATATGCAAAACGGTTTAGACCGCGCGTAGAACCACGAAGAAATCTAAGGCGTATATTTAAACGGATGTCTCGACCTTTCTCGATTCTCCAATACCTCACCCACTGATGGTCTACCTTCCACAGCTCTCCGCATAGCATGACGCATGGCTTTATAGTTGTTGATGTACACTCGCTGCCTGTCAACAGCAGATGGATGCACAAACACGTTCGCGATGACAACCAAGTCCTCAGCCACATCCTTGGGAATTGTCCCATCAGCAAGACTGTCTGCCACAGCTTTCGCCACACCAGCCTGGGCAGGTCCATACACCATACTCGCCTGCCGCATATTCCTGATCGTCACAGTAGGCACCATCAACGTCACAGGCTTCACCAACACGTTAGGCTCGAGAATGGCTACTAAGGGTTCGTGCCCCACTGTCGGGTTCGCCTTCGCACGAGTATACGCCTCACCCACAGGACCAGCCTTCACGCCTACCATCAAATCAACATGCGCCACCTCCGCGCCCTCGCCAGTCAACGCCTCACCCACACGCAGCTTGAAATCGCGGATTACCTCAGGGGTTATGTAGACAGCGTGGAACCGCTCCTCCAAGACTCTCTCTTCCACCTCAAACTTAACAGGTTTCGCCTCAATCTTGCCAATCTTCTCCAAATCCAGCCGCAACTCTTCCCGAGCCTCATAGGTCAACTCGCCGCCCACGCTCAGCGGTAGTCGCACTGGACCCACCTTGACGCCCATCATGTTCAACGCCTCCTTCGCGGCCACCGCGCCTGCTCCAGCCGTGATCCTCGCTATCTTCTGAACCTTGTACTGCAGTTCCCGAGCCTTCTGCAGATCACCTCGCTGCACGCTGTCGTAGACGTCTACCCACACGTCGGGAATGAAGTTGGCACTGGCTAGAATAGCCCCGCTGGCGCCCGCAGCTAAGGCGCCCACGACCACCTCGTCATGTCCGCACAACACGTTGATCTTGTCACGGACTTTCTCCAGCACAGCCAGCACGAAGCTAAGCTGCCCGCTACTGTCTTTCACGCCTACGACGTTGGGAATCTGGGCAAGGTCCTCGACCATCTGCCACGGCAATGGCAACCCCGTGCACTGGGGAATGTTGTAGAGGATTATGGGCAGATCGACCTTAGACGCTATCGTGGAAAAGTGCTCGTAGATGCCCCGGCTGGCGGGCTTCAGGTAGTAGGGCGTCACGATTAGAGCCGCATCTGCCCCAGCGTCCTTGGCATACTGCGTCATCTCTAGAGCCTGTGCAGTCCCGCTGGCGCCCGTGCCCGCGACGACTGCCACTCTACCGTTCACCTCATCTATGACTACGTCGGTGACTCGCTTCTTCTCTTCGACAGACATGTTCACGAATTCGCCAGTCGTGCCACACGGAACAACACCGTGCACACCGAGTTTTATGCAATGGTTAACGAGCACGCGCAGCTGCTGTTCATCTACTTCTTTTCCGTCCTCGGTGAAAGGCGTCACCAAAGCTGGCAGAATCCCTGTGGGTTTAAACATGAGTTCAGACTCCTTGGCATCTTATCATACGCTCAACACATTTAAACACTATACCCCTGTGCACGCCGGCGGTTCCACACTACTCTTATAAACACTGCAACCTCTAGTAACGGAACGACGGAATCTTCGGAGGACAAGTTGTTGACGGACCTTAGAGAGAAGCTGAAGATGGAACCGGCAAACGTCAAAGAAGTAAACGAGTTCATCCTAGACTCCGAAAACCCCCTCGTAAATGGCCTACTGGAGAAAGTGGAGAAGTATGGCGGCGTAGAGGAGATTAACCGCAAGGCACGAGAATCCCGCAAACTTGAAAGTCTGATGGCGCGACTTCGAGCCAAGAACTCGGGGTACGTCAAGGACTTGGAGTGGCTCATCGAGCAGCGCGATAATGGCGTCTTCATAAGCATCCCTGATTACCGCAAGAAGATCCTGGGAAGCAGATCCGAGTCGATGAAGTTCGACGACACGTTTGCTGTGACTCTCGAAATCAGCGCGTGGAACTTCTTTCCATGGATAATCGAACAGGCCAAGAAAGCCATCAAACAACGGGACCTTATGCCCGGACGCTTTATCCGCGTACGGTCGATGAAAGAGCAGGTGGAGGACGATGACCTTCTGGCCTCCATCGCGGCGATGCAGATCATCGGCGCCTCGTTCGTCGAAACGCTGGACACGAAAGGCACGCTACCGGGATCTGACGGTATGCCCATCAATGTTCACCTGGGCGGCCCCGACACTATCACGGGGTACTTCGGCGGGGTAGGAATGCCCAACGAGTATGCCTTGCAGTGGGTAGACGAGTTCCTGCACTACTTTACGGAGTACGGCGTCAGCCAAGTCTTGAACATCAACACAGGGAGTGTGATGTTGGGTTACTGGCTGTACAAGCTTGGAATCGACATGGAATTCAAGATTTCCGTGTACATGGGCAACGATAACCCGTATTCGTGCTTCTGGACACTGATGACTGCGAAACTCTTCAGCCGGGACGATGGAACGAGTCCGCTCATAGGCTTCAACTTGGCGAACTCAGTCAACAACCAGACAATTGAGCTATCAGCATACATTCGGAAAGCTTTCGACTTCGAAGATGTAGTGCGTATCGAGCATCACATCACGGAGACGTTCAAGAGCATCGTCCGGCAGCCCTACGATAGGCTCGACGAATTGTTGGAGATTGCTGACCGCGTGAAGAATATTAGCGCCAAGCATGAGGGCGGTGTGCCCGACATCGAGAAGACCCGAGAGCATCCCTCCGACATCTTAAACTACTTCATCCCGAAGAAAGACATCGTTGAGCGGGGATTAATGCCGAAACTGTTGGCTAACTACTTGGACAAGCACGACTCCATGAATCGAACTGCGAAGGCATTGACGGAGAGAGGGCTGACTTTCATAGCTGCTCCGAAACTGCACAAAAAATGAGAAGGTAGGACCCTAAGCAGAGACGCTACCATAATGACGTTTTCGGATGTTTCGCCAGTAGTAATATCGTCGTGACGACGAAGATGCCAGTCGTTATCAAGAAGACATACGCTAGCCCCGTCGCACCGCCTTGTACGGTTTGACTGTCCGCTAACGATTGATACTTCTGCTGCAGGTCAGTGTAGTTCATTTGCAGCGCGTTGGAGAAATCATCGAGACTCTCATAGTCTTCGAGGAGCTCTTGATACGGCTTGTTCTGGATATATGTGGCAGCAAAATTGTCGACTTCTTTCTCTACATCATCCTCACCCTCTATTGACCAAGCATACTCAATCTTGCAGTACAGCAAGCCCGGCAACGTGTCGTTGGGGATGATTACGAGGTGGGAAGTCTGGTGTGACTCGCCGAGCACAAGATGCGCATCTTCAAGGAATGATTGGCTGCTGAGTAGCGTTTCGTTTCGGTTTTCTTTAAGGCTGGAAACGTTAACATGAACATAGCGGACGTGGATATTGGCTTGTGTGGCGTTGGCTCTAACCGCAAAAGCCGCGTTTTCTCCTGGCCAAGCCAGTGCTGTAACCTCTATCTCTACTGAGAGGCCGAGGCGCGTTCGCGAAAAACACATGAAAACGTTGTCCGTTTCAGAGTAGGCGACTGTGTTCACGCTTATTGTGAGGATTAGGACTGCAATCAGGAAGGGAATCAACTTTTTTGCCTGCAATCTACTTTCACCTATCAAAGTGGTAACAGCATGTTCGCCAAAACCGTATTTAACGGTTTTATAACAATATCTTGAAAAACTAGCGCTTTTCGAGCATCTTTTTACCTTTTTGCTGACGAAAATCAGCTATTACAGTGTGCGAATGAAGCGTTGATATACGTAGATGAAGTAAATAAGGGCGAAGAACGTGAGCATGATCTCTGAGAAGAGAATCACGTGGTTCTGTTCCACCGCGAAGAAGTAGCCCTGCGAGGCGATGCCTGAGAAGACGAGGATTTGCAGGAATATGGCTCCGCCTATGCAGCTGAAACCTAGGCAGTGGATGAACTGCCGCAGACGACGGTCGGCTCTGAACAAGGTTTGTCGAGGATGAACTGGAAGACTGTGTATCTTAAGGTTTACGAAACGCCACACAGAATGTCGCGTAATGATTAATGCTGCAGATTTAGAATAATGCACACTCTTCAACTGAGCCGTATTTCTTCTCCCTCGTTGACGAGACGTACAGGGTATTTCTTGAATTTAGCTTTGAACAGGGCAGGGTGTTCCGTGTGGATCGGCACCAGTTGTTTAGGGTGGATTTTGTCTATGACTTTAGCGAGTTCTTTCGACGAGCAATGTCCCGACGCGTGTATTTGACGGAACCTAAGACCGAAATGCTCCAGCCAGTTGTGGAGCACCTGAAGGTTGACGTCTTCTTCGCTGAAGGGTTCGCTCATCGAGTGTATGAATTCGCCTCCCACAGAGGGGCGAACGTCAATCAGCTCGGTGAACCCTGTGAGGTCCAGGTTGAAGATGACTCGCGACTGGTTTCTCCGCACGTAGCGATAGTCCTCCGCTTGCTCCAAGAAAGGGCGCTCCCAAGGGAAGTAGTCGCCTCCCCGAAACTCGCCGGTCTTCTTCCTCTTTTTGTAGAAGACTATAGTCTCATCTCTGAGAATGTCGGGTATCTTCAACCGTGGGTCCTCTCTGAGCTGACGTAGCAGGTGGGCGAGTTTGAGTGGAATGACAAGTTTCCTATCGTTTCGCTTCGCGGTTTCATAGAAGGTCTTGAAGCGATCGATGTCTCGGCTATAGAAAGACACCACAACCAGCTTCGAGGATTTGGCTACCACGCGGTGGCTCTCTTTTCTGACCCGCCTTTCCGACTGTAAATCGCTCGATTCGTCGGGGGATATGCGTGTTCCTTCAGAAATCATGAGTCTCGCGTCTGATTCTCCGGCTTTCTCCGCGAAGTCCCAAGTCATTTTGCCCAGTGGACCGTGGGTTCGCAAGTCGCCCGAGTATACGACGGTGCCTTCTGAGGTATGGATAATGAAACCGTAAGCTGCTGGAATAGAGTGGTCAACGTGAACTGGCTCGATTTCGAGAGAGCCTACGCGAACCTTTTTTCCAGTTCTGAAGATCCGGTAATCATGCTTGCCCAAGTTTGATCTGCTGGATTCTTCCATAGCTTTCATTATGATTCTTGTGCCTTCGCCACAGTGGACAGGGATTCTCTCGTCTACAAAGTCCAAGTATCCGACGTGGTCCATGTGGGCGTGCGACAAAAATATGCTGTCGATCTGGGGTTCGGTGTATTTGATGTTCGTGTTCTTTAACGCTTCTTTCGCGTACAGCCCAGTCAGGTTTGGCAGCAGTCCGAACTCGAAGAGGTCGCCAGCCCCGTTCACGGTTCGTGGGCAGAGGTAGCCAGAGAAGTATTGGGATTCTTTGGAGAATGAAAGACCGAAGTCTAGGAAGACTTTTGTGTCCTTGTCTTTGAGGAGAATCTTGTTTCCACCTATCTCGCCGACTCCGCCGAAAAAGGTTAACGATGTTCTGCTCATCGCTGGTCTCCAGCCATCTTGTTGCAGATATTTGCCATGATGACTATGATGTGTGGGAGGGTGAAGATGCTGAAGACTTTTGTGTATTTTGCCGAGGCCGCTTTTTTCACATTCTCCTTTCTGCCGCCAGCCTCTATGTAGCCTTTTAGGAAGGAAGACGCGATGGCTCTAGCGGCCTTGTCCGACTGTGTTGGGAGGATGTAATGCCCCGAGTAGTAAAGGAACTCAGCTATGTCCCAAGGCTGGTTTCCACTTCTGGTTGCCTGTTCGAGGTCTAAGAAGCACACTCGTCCATTTGTAGTGATAAGCATGTTCTCGGGTTTGCAGTCGCCCAAAGCTATTCCGAGCATGTGGACCTTTGCTAACTCTCTTCCAGCCGTCTCAAAAGTCACAAGGTCGTTTGCCGCGATTTTCTTGGGCGACGAGGAAATTACACGTTTCACGGTGTGGCTCAGTTTTTCTCCTTCTACGAATTCCTCGAAGATGAAACGTTCCTTGGGGCTTACGTAGAGAATGTAGGGAACGTTGAACCCGTGTTCTCGCATGAATTGGTTAATCGCGTATTCTCGTTCGAGCCTCGTTGCTCCCAACACGGCGAATGACTGAGTTCCAAACGCCCACAAAGCTAGGGGGAACCATTTGAGACCCAGCCAGTCTTCGAATTTTTTCACGACAATCCTCTGTGTTTCGCCATTTTTCTGGAGGTCGAGTAGGAAAACGCTGTTCAGGACGCTGCCCATCTGCTTGGCCTTTATCTTGAGCTCTCCTCCGCCTGGGACTTTTTTTCGCACAAAATCTTGGATTGTAGTCTTGTCAGAGAGAGGAATCGGTCCCATGGGAGTAGGCATGAGGAGGTATTTTTCGGTCTCTTCCAGTCGCACAAGCATCTCTTCCTCTTTTCCCAGGGAGGTGGTTTTTCCGAGTAGTCTTCGGTCTTGAAGGAAGGCTGATGTTGCTTTTGAGATGCCCTGCACGTACGGGATGAGGGCTTTCTGGATTGACATCAAGATATTGGAGAGCTTATTTCTTTGGCGCTTAGTCTTCTCTATGAAGTCCTTGTCCAATTTCACGCAGCCGTCAACTCGCGTCATGTATTCTTCGGTTTCTAACTCCTTCAGAGCTTTCAAATATCCTTTCATAATCAGTGCAACGTTCTGCTTCCTCACTTTTCTCTTAAGTATATTGGAGAAGCTGTACATCGAAGGGGTGAACAGTTTTGCTTTTCTTCTCATTGCCTCGTGCATGAAGTACTCGGGGTCGATGAGGAGTTCTGTAGATAATTCGGGGTACTGGAGGACAATGTTCTTCGAGAGCTCCAAGATGAACCTCTTCTTCATCTTCACCTCCATCTTCTCAAAGTAGCCCGCATTCTTCCACGGTTGGTAGGGCAGTGTAGTTATCTCTGCAATCACCTCTCCCAGTCTTCCCAGTTTGACGTCGGCTTCGAATGTCAGTTTATCGATTGTCAGAATGGACAGGCTAACACCGTCCACCTTCTTGGAGAAGCTTCTCACCTTGGAAACATTGTTAGGTATGATTAGCAAGACATTGATGTCGGTTTTTTCATCTGCATACCCGTACACTCTGGGACCGTAGAAGCACGCGGCGAAGACTTCGCTAGGCCCGATGAATTCCTTGCATAGCTTTAGAATTTGCTCCTCTTCAAGAGGAGCTATGTTGAGAGCCCGGGTCATTGTCGAGAAAAGCTATAGGGCTTTCGCGTTTAAAGTTGTTTCCAAAGCATAAATATCTCCATCACGTAAAGGAAGAAGGGATGGAATATGGCAAAGGAAAGCAGCTCAGAAAGAGAAACTGTGGAGCTTCGTGAGAGAGTTGTGCGGCTGGAGGTTAAGGTCGAAGAGCTCAGTAGGCGCATCGACAGTCTCTCAAACTACGCCAAAGAGCTCTACAATTATCTACAAAAGACAAGAACGTAGAAAAAGGCTAGGGTGGTGGAGGAGGACTCTCTTCCGATTTCACGGGTTTCCAGACCAGGGCAAGTATACCGCCTATTAACGAAAGCAAGCCGCCAAGCGCCGTTACTATGCCAATCATAGATATGATGCCCAGCACCAGGACTATCACTCCCCACAATTTGGCTGAACTGGGCGAAGCGTACATCATGATAGCCCCGATTATTATGATGATGCCGAATAGCGCGAACACGCCTAGTATTAAACCAGCACCGAACGTGAAGAACGCGAGCATTGTGCCAAGTGCGGCTAGCCAGATTCCACCAAGGAGGACGAATATTCCGCCGATTAGAGACAGTACAAAGGCTGCGGTAGGTTTCTCTCCCATATATTCACCCAGACTTGTTATTCCGAGCCGACTGCATATAAGACTTGTCTAGCATTTCCAATTCTGGAACGACTTGCATCGTTGACAGAGATTACGGCGAGCAAAACACTAGAACGAGCGAACCTTTACAAAGAAAAAAAGGTTTTATGAAGGTGGCGGGGGCGGTGCTGCAAGAGGCTGTTCTGCGGCCGTTGTTTTGATCGAGAAGAAGGCTACGGCGACGAGGATGAAGGCGATCCAGATGAGTATGACCCCAATCACGATGATGGTTAAGACAGCGCCGATCAGTAGTATCAGCCCTGCAGTGTTGAACATGCCTACTCCAGTCTTAGAAGCTAATGTGTTGAGTGATCTCCTGTAGAGGAATGCTGCGACTACTAGGAAAATGAATAGTATGACTAATCCTATGATTATGCCTCCTATCAAGGTATAAATAGCGCTGAAGTCGCTGACATCTGTGAAAGCTTGGACAAACTTGGCCCAGTTTTGGTCGAACGCCGCCATGTCATTCAAGTTGATACCTAAATCTGAGAGTGCTGCGAAGGCTACTGCAACCATAACGCCGATAGTTACAACCACGCCCACTATTATCAGTATAATTGCGTAGAGGGCGTTGTTGAATATGCCTTGGTCTTTATAGTGATCAGCTAAGCCCTTCGTACCTATCAGGAGGAGGATTAGGCCGATGAGTCCGAGGAGACCGGCGAAGCCAGATCCGAAGGCGCCTAGAAAAGCTATGACGATTAGTATTGCGCCAATTCCGCCCAGGTTTTTGCTTGTTTCCACGTTCATTCGTTAACCTCGGAAAAGCGAGTTTCTCTGTGTGTAGATAAAAGCTTTTCGAGGCCCACTGTGCTTGTGGTGTTGGTTTTGCGTCATTTTCTCTCGATCAATCGCAAGTAGGCGAAGGTTGCAGAGGTGGCGAAGACCGCGGAGAAGACTACGACGT
>CAYNAW010000042.1:0-10841 GCA_964395545.1 uncultured Candidatus Bathyarchaeia archaeon
TTTTCTGCGGTAGCATGCGAGGGGGCTTCGTGCTCTTGTGCAGTCGTCGTCGGGGTTGGTGCAGACGCCGTGGGTTCGGAGGGTGGCGCATGTCGGCGGTTGGTATCGTGTTCGGCTTCCCCTTTCGCCTGCTAAGTGTTCGACTTGGTACCGGGTGAGGCGTTCGTTGAAGTCGGATGCGTTGCGGTAGAGGTCGAGGACGGCTTCGGTGGGCATGCCTATGTTGAGGAGGAAGGTGGTGAGGGTGAAGCGTCCCGTGTGTGAGAGGTGGTGTCCACTCGACAGGGCGGTGTAGAGGGTCCGTATGCAGGGTGGGAAGGCGTCTGGGTTTACCGTTTGCGGGTACTCTTCTCGCTTGAGGATGCCTCGGCGGGCGGTGAACGTGTTCTTTAGCCTGTTGACCGTGGTCTGGATTTCGGGTGGGAGGGCTGCGACTTTGGTGTCGAGTTTGGTTTCGATGTGGCGGCGGATTTCTTCTTGGAGTAGGCGTGTGGCTTCGTGGTGGGTGACGTGGACGTGGCCTTTGTCGAGTTGTCGGTTGATGAGTTTCCATTGGGGTTCTTGTAGGCTGGCGGTGTTTTGGAGGTAGCTGGTGAGGGGTAGGGTGTAGGTGCCTGTTGGGGTGAGGGTTAGGTGCCAGTTGAAGAACTTGGCGATGGAAGTGATCTTCTCAGGGTTCTCCTGTCTGAGGTGTTCGTATGCCCGTTTGGCTTCGTGGAGGGCGTAGCGTTTTTTGAGGTATTTGTCTGCGATGGCGGCGACGAGCATAGTGGCTACGGGGAAAGAGGTGATTTCTGTTTCGGGGTTTGCTTGCCTGCGCGGCGGTAAGGTGGTTTCGAAGCTTTGGAGGACGCGTTGTTCTGCGTGTTTGATGATGCCGGGTGTTTCGGTTAGTTCTTGTATGGTAATATCTAATCGTTTGATGTACTCTTGAGCTTGGGGGAGGAATGGATATTTAGCGAGGTCGACCTGTGTGAGGGCGGCGGGCATCGGGTTATTCTACTTCTATGCGTGGGGCTAGGTAGAAGGTCAGTTTTCCTTCTTTAGGTTGGTGGAAGTCGATTTGGATGGGCATGTCGTTGGCGAACTGCAATGTGGCGATTTCGCTGGTGGCGGCTGCGGCTTTGATGATTTCGGCGAGGTAGCTGAGGCTGAACGTGGCTTTCGAGGGTTCTTGGGTTTGCAGGTCCAAGAGGGCATCGCTGCCCTTTTTGAGTTGGATGGTGGCGCCCATGAGGTCGCCGGCGGCCGTGAGTGTGAGCTTCTCGTTGTCGGCTTCGATTTTCACGTGGTCGCTGACGAGTTGGGCGTCTTCGATGGCTAGCCGCAAGCCGTCCGTGGTGGTTTTGGCGGTGGTTTTGAAGGTGATTTTTGGTGTGGGGACTTCTTCTTCTTGTGGTTCGAGGGTGGGCATGTTGAACGCGCGGGTGTATCTGCCTGTGATGGTGACGTTGAGTTTGGGGGTTTCGGGCGTGAGTGCGAGTTCGACGGTTTCGTCTTTGCTGGTGCGTTTTAGGAGTTTGAGCAGTTCGGTGATGTTGATGCACATTTTTTGTGGTTGGTCGCATTGGTATTCGTCGAAGACTGTTTTGGGCCATTGGAAGTCTATCATGGCGACGCGGCTGGGGTCCATGGCGCGGAGGACTATGCTGTCGGGGGAGAGGTGGAAAGTGGCCTCATCGACGAGGATGGCGATGGCGGAGAACATGTTTGTGAGAAGCTTGCTGTCACTGGTCTTAACCTTAAACAAGATCAGTTTGTCTCCTTTTGGTGGTTAGGTATGTGTAGCTCAGCAAAAATAAAAGCATACCGCTCAGGAGATGAGGATGGTGAAAACGGGCTCTACATAGAATGAACCTGTCTTCTTTGAAGGGAGACGATTGCGCTTGTGCGCGCTTCTGTAGAGTTTGCCTGGGCTGAGTGGTGGTTTCAGATTCGGCTGGCGCTGGTGAGTAACGTGGTGATGCTTCGGCGGAATGTCTGTCGAGGTTATTCCTTTTTATATGATTAGCGTGTCAATTTCCCAGATTAGGGCGCGTGGATGAAAGTCTTGCAAATCGCGTCAAGGCACATAACGGCTTTGAAGATATTCGTTGTCTTCTGCTGCTCAAGACTGTTGATTCTGCTTTGTGGTTGGCTCTCGACTTATGTTGTTCCCAAGGCCGAGTTCTATGGTAATCCTCAGTCGATAGTCGACCTGTTCTTCAGGTGGGACTCCGGCTGGTATCTGTCGATTGTCCAAAACGGCTACTTTTATGCTCCAGGTCAACAATCAAGCGTCGCGTTTTTTCCCTTGTATCCTTTGCTGGTCAAGGCTGTTTCCTTCGCCCTTGTTGATCCGAGGATAGCGGGAATCGTGCTATCAAACGTCGCGCTTCTCTTTGCAGCGATATATCTATTCAAAACAACAGCTTTAGACTATGAGAACAGCAAGATACCTCGACATTCGGTTGTCTTTGCCCTCATATTCCCCACTTCCTTCTTTCTTTCCATATTCTACTCTGAGAGTCTTTTTCTTTCCCTGAGCGTGGCTTGCTTCTACTATGCACGGAAACGCTGCTGGCTGGTATCATCAGTGTTTGGATACTTCACCGCGCTGACGAGACTCGTCGGTGTTTTCATCTTCATACCTATCTTAATCGAATACTTGGCTCCCACCTCGCTGAGAGACATCAGATTCCGCAGTATTGGAAAGGACGCTTTCTCTCTGCTGCTTATTCCTGCGGGTCTACTTACTTACATGTCGTACTTGTATCTCGTATTCAAGGAGCCTCTTGCCTTTCTGAAAACACAATCTGCATGGCGAAGAGAGTTTTTTCCCTTCTCTGCACTGGCGAACATTCTCACCTATGATCCTTTCTATGCAGCCCTTTTTGGCGGTTTCACGGTTCTGTCAATCTCGGTTCTGATCTACTTGATCTACTCTAAGGTAAGGTTAAGCTACGTGGTATATGTATTCATTCAGCTTTTTGTCATCTTTTCCTCAAGTCTGATAGAGAGTCTACCGAGGTATCTCTGCGTTCTGTTTCCGATATACCTGGGCTTTGCCTTGATGGCGAAAAGCAAATTCCAGGTTTGGACCATCAACCTGTTCTCGATAGGCCTCTTGACGTTGTTCGTAATCCTGTTTACAAACGGCTACTGGTTCACTTAGCTTGGAAACGTCGGAATGCCTCAAGAATGCAAGCCATAATGAAGCGGTTTGATCAGACGCGGTCTCTCGACATAGCCTTTTAATAGCAACTACCTTTCACTAACTACTGATGAGATCTAGGTGCGCGTTTTGTTGGTTGTAACCGTCCCTGCCTACAACGAGGCTCGATTTCTTAGGAAAGCTGTTAGAACATTGTTGCGTCATGTTGAAGCAATCGAAGAAAACTTCGTGGTGCTGATAGCGGAAGACGGAAGCATGGATGGCTCGGACAAAATCGCCCAAGAACTCGCCGCAAGAGATCCTCGGATCATCCACGTGCACTCAGACCGGAAACTGGGTAGAGGTCTGGCGCTCAAGAAAGCATGGAAAGAAGTAGATGCCGACATTTACGTTTACGTCGATTGTGACCTCGCGACCGATATGAGCTATTTCCCGCAGTTGGTGAACGCTGTAAGAGACGGGTATGACTTTGCGACTGGATCACGGTATATCGCAGGTGCCAAAGTCCGCCGTCCCCCACTCCGGTATTTCACTTCGAAGACCTACAACAGAATCATCCGAGTAGTTTTCAAAACCAACATGCGCGATCACCAGATTGGATTCAAGGCCTTTTCTCGCAGGCTCGTGAAAGAACTCTTGGATTCGTGTGAAAGCGATGACTGGTTCTGGGATACAGAAATCATCGCTCGAAGCAGACAGAAGGGCTATAGATGCTTGGAGTTTCCCGTTAAGTGGGAGGAAAGACGTGGACGGCGGACGCCCATAGAACGACTGATCAACGACGTCTACATCCACGGTAAGGGTCTCATAAGACTAAGCAGATCGTTGGGCAGGGATCAGAGGCCGTCTGTTTGCTGAACCACGGCGACTTGCATCCCTTCCTCGTTCGAATTTGCTCTATACACCACGGATGCATCTGTCACAGGTTACACGTGGGTACATCAAGAACCCAAGGCAGCAGAAACAAAGCCAAAAATTGCTGTGAATAAGCTGTAGAAGGCGCTGCAGGAGATATGCACACGACCAAAAATTATATAACAATTTCAGCAATCAGAACAAAGTGAGGCCTAGAGTATTGGATAAATTGACATTTTGGGCTTTTCTAGTATTTATATCCCTTGTGGGCGCTTGCGGCAACATCCTCTGGAAGGTGGCAAGTAATCACATTGGACAGGTTTCATTGGCGAAACTCTTAGACATACCATGGGATGTGAGAACCCTATTTACGCCCGTAGTGTTCATCGCCCTCACTCTGATGTTCGTCTCACGATTTGCAAGCATAGTGCCAACCGGGTATATGCAGATCACCCAAATCATGACAGCGATCACCGTGCTCTCACTGACTTTCACAGTCGTTCTCGACAGCATATTCCTCAAACCCGAATATCCTCCAGATGTCTGGATAGGAATAGCCATCGGGATTATATCCATCTTCTTCATGACCCGCGGCTTGGGATAATATCAGCAATCGCCCAATATGAGACAAAACACGAGAAACACGCCTTTGAAGGGCACGAAGTCCACTCTCAGGGTTCGCAAAGCTTCTGCTGCGGCGGTTAATGGGCTACACGAACTAGCGTTAGGACTGGACAATACTCCGGATGTTTCCACGCAGCGTAAAAGGAACGAAGCCACCTAAGACTCGAAAGGAGTCAAGCATACCACCACCCCCGCATGACCCCACAATGGTAGCCAAACAGAAATTTATTCCATCACGGCACCTTTATCTTCTGTGCAAACCTGAAAATTCGCTAGGAAGCGCTCAGAATCATCGTACACTCGAATGGCAATAAGCTCACCCGAGTTCTCAGGCGTCAACCTCTCACATCAAGTGCTTATGCACTAGCTTTCAAAACGAACGGTTCAGCCTGCCCGATGCCCAGCTTGTCCCGGTACGCTTCCAAATCCAGAAACCCGTGTCCACTAATGTTCATGAGTATGGCCTTCTCCTCGCCCTTCTGTTCCGCCTTCAATGCTTCATCAATGCCGGCTCTCACAGCGTAAGAGGACTCCGGCGCAATCAACCAACCCTCACACTGCAAAAACAGCTTCGCCGCCTCAAAGACAGCCTTCTCATCCGCAGGATAAGCTATCGCCTTCATCAAGCCACTGTGCCTAAGCGCACTGACCAACGGCGCAGCTGCGTGATACCGCAATCCATCCGCCCGAATTGGCACCATCTCCACCTGATGCCCCAACGTATACATCTTCAACAGAGGCGTCTGCTCTGCCACGTCCCCGAAATCATATCTGTATTCTCCTCGCACAAGGTTAGGCGCCGCCTCACTCTGAGCGGCCAGAAACTCACATTTTCGCTTACCTTGCAAAACTTCACCTGCGAAGGGCAACGCTATTCCTCCGAAATTCGAACCGCCTCCCAAGCAACCCACCACCAAATCAGGCTCATCGTCAACAAGCTTAAATTGCGCAATTGTCTCCAAGCCGATTATTGACTGATGGATCAGAACATGGTTCAGGACAGAGCCTAGGCAATACACGCTGCCCTCATGCTCACTCGCATACTCCAAACCTTCTGAAACGGCAATTCCCAAAGAACCCTGGTGATTCGCATCTTTCGCTAATAATCCTCTGCCAACCCTTGTCTCCTTACTCGGCGAGGCATGAACCGTTGCCCCCAACAGCTTCATAAATGTCCGGCGGTCGCTCTTCCAGTCGAAAACCGCCCGTACCCAGAAAACTACACAGTTCAACCCCATGAGCCTCGCGGCATAGCTCAATGCACTCCCCCACTGCCCTGCCCCGGTTTCCGTCACCAACGTCGACTTCCCCTCTCGAGCAGCATAGAACGCCTGAGCCAAAGCCGTGTTCACTTTGTGCGAACCTGTCGGTGACAAATCCTCCCGCTTGTAATACAGCCTCACCTGCTTCAGCCCTAACTGCTTTTCCAGTTTCCTTGCCCGGCACAAAGGCCTCGGCCGCCCCGCCTGAATGTACAACTCCCGAATCTCTTCCGGAATAGGAATCCACCGCTCACCCGACATCTCCTGCCGCAGGCACTCCCCCACCATAGTTCGGCCCAGAAACTCCATCCGAGACGGCCCGCTCTCAGGCTCCCTCGGCGGTGGCAATGGTTCAGGGAAATCGGCCGCGATGTTATACCACTTCTTAGGCAGTTCATCAACAGGCAGAGAAAACTGGTTTATCTCCATGTAGACACCACTTCGAAGAGAGCTATATTGTGCCTAGTCTCGTGAAATAAAGGTTTCCACACTACCTTCCGTATCTATCGCTGAGGAAGCCCGAGTGCTTATCTCAAGCTGACCTCCAAAACCTCTCCGCACAAAGACATCCTTCAACCTAACCCGAGCACCTGCCCCTAACCGTTCAGCCTTCTTCGCGTGTTCCCTCCACGCAGAAACCCACACACGTCGGTCAGCGTCTTCCAACTCGAAAGACGCCACAGAAACCTTCTCACCCCTTCTTGTGGTGACTTCCCTGAGAACAGGCTTAGAAGCCACAACACCTTCGATGGAAGCTACCTGCATTCCCTCCACCAAATCATCCAAGCGCAACGAGTCGCCGGGGCGATGAAGAACCTCTACATGAGCAAAGCCTTCCACGTGCAATTCCACCTTTCCATCGTGACGGTTCCTTCTCACCCGCGCATTTAGCAGCAACACCACCAGGCCCTCCTTCGCCTCACCCAACTCCTCAACTTTTTCGTTCCAGAACACAACAGGAACCCTTCCAGAGCCATCTTCAAGCAATCCTCTCACGACCTTACCAGCTGTCCCGTCACGCCGCTGAAATGTAGATGGGGCAGAAACCATTTGCATCACACCTTTAACGTGAACCCTTCTATCTCCCTCGCTTATTGCTCCAACTTGCGTGCAGAAATCTTCGACCTTGGGAACGTCTTCTTCTCCTCTCTCAGGAGACAGCTCCGTAACGTCGCCACGTTGCCCCACATGGAGTTCCACTTCTCCTGTTCTTGACCGTCTGACATATCCATGCGCCACCTTTAGAATCTGCGCCTGCTGAACTTTCTCAGCGAGCCCTGCTTTGTCATCCCACAAGACAACGGGCACAGTTCCCGTCTTGTCGCCTATCAGCAGCTTAGCCATCCGTCCCTCTCTTTCCGCGCAGGCGGGAGCCCGAGGTTTGTAAACAAAGAGAACCCGTCCAGAAACAGTCACATCGTTCAGACCCGAAACAAGTTGACTTAGGCGAATCGTGGGGAGACATTCTTCAAGTTTTATCTCCACATCTAACTCGGCAGCAACAAGCCGTGCCGCGGCTTCTTCAGTTAACAACCCCTCGCTGGCAGCCTTCTTCTCCTCTATTGCCGCAAGTATCTCTTCACGAGTCAGTATGGGGCGTTGCGAAAGGATATGCTGTACGATTTCCTCCAACGTCGTCTTCGTTCCCACCTGGCTAAAGAAACGCTATGAGTATGCTATAAACTTGTTTTCAACTGCTTTGGCATCAAGAAATCGCGATTCCATTCAGCCCGTGTCTCATAGCCGCGCAGTTGTTCAGTAGTCAAAAAACAAAATCGGCCATGGATTGTATTGCGTCTTCACTCTGGCTTCTCTTCTTGGCCGCGGAGCATCTGGAGGAAGATTATGATCAACGTTATGAAGGAGGTAACCATCAGGATGTATATCAATGTTTGGAAGAACTCTCCCACGGTCAACGAGTTACACCTTCTCCATAGTAGGAGTTGCTTTGTTATTTAAACTATCGCCCTCTTCCATTCCTTCATCAACACGTCATAAAGTTCATCGTCCTCTTCATACATATCGTAATACTCCGTGGCCTCTGCCAGTTTCTGTGCGATCAGATGGTAGCATAGATGTATCTGCCGATCCATCGCTCTGAAGTAGAAATCGTCGCAGGTGCAGAAGTCGACAGTGGGCATGATTAGATAATCCCTTTCTTTGCCAACGACTATCCAGACGACGCGGTTACTCGGCGCAAAAACATACTTCTTCACACGTTTACCTTCGACTGCCTCTAACGCTTTGTCGAAGCGTTGTCCAAAGGCTGTAGAAAGAACTCTTGAATCAGCGTCTTTGAGTTTCCTCTCCACTGCTGCATCCTTGCAGATTTGTCCAAGCATGTCGAGTTCTGATGCCCACGTCAACTTCGTCGCCGTGGATTACTATCAAGCGTACGGAATAAAAGGCTGGTTGCTGGACGATTGAGGGGAACGTTACTCTATTCTTATTAGCTCTCCTTTCAGCTTGCGTTTCTTAGCCTTCTGGAGAGTCACTTCTAATACTCCATTTTTGTATGACGACTTCGAATCTTTGGGGTCTATTTCGGTTGGGAGTTTCACTTCTTTGTAGTATTTTCGGTCTGGCGTTTCCACGGAGATAGTGAGTGTGTCGTCATACGCGTGGAGCTTTATTTCCTTCTTGTCCACCCCTGGTAGTTCTGCCACTACTTTCACTTCGCCATTAGTGTTTACTACGTCGACGAGAGGTTCTCGTTCTTCCTTTATCATGGGGCCGCGTCTGCTCGGCTGGACGTTGCCAAACTCATTTACCACGGGTTTGCCGTCTGGACCTATCTTCATGGAATATCCGTAGACGAAGGGGCCGATCTCCCGTATTGTCTTCCCGCTGGACAGCTTGCGTTCTCGTACGTAGTCCTTGGGTACGCGAGAACTGAATGCTTCGAGTTCCTTGCTCATCAGTTCTTCGATGTCGCGCAGCATCGCATCGATGTCTTCGAAGAACCATCCTCCAGAATAGGGGCGCCGCATTTTCTTCCTGAACCATCTTTCAAAGTTTTCATCCCGAGACAATGGCTATTCACCGTCCTAAACTGAGAAGATGGATTTTATATAACCTTTACCCTAAACGGCCTTCAGCTTAGGGCTTTGAGTTGTTCCACGGTTCCTAAGAAGGTCCCGTCAAGAAGGTAGACTTCTCCCCTGTCGATGTTTGCGGCTTCTGAGCGCAGGATGGGTCCAACGTAGCTTGTGCGTGCGCTCTTTTTGTTTACTGGGCGACCTCCGAGGAAGTCGTTGAAACATGGCATCATGAGCAGTTGTTTGACTCGAGGTTTGATGTCGTACTTCTTAGCAGCTTTGCGTGTCTCAGCATGCTTGCCTTTTAGATATGCGGCTTGGAGTTTCTGGGCATCGTTTTCGATTTTTACCCAGACAGGGGCGGTCATCTGGAACCCTAGAGAGTCACGGAAGGCGACTGTGGGATGGGCGTGCCCCATTACCAGGATGCGGCAGCTCAGAAGTTTCTTGGCTGGCCACGTGTGCCCATGGAACAGGCCCAGCGTGTTGAGGGCTATGCCCGTGGGTGGGTGTATTTTCATGTTTGGCGGAAGTAGGGGTTCCAGGTTTCCGTCATGGTTTCCTCGGATGATCTGGACGTCGCTGATTGTGTCTTGTATTGTCTCGAAGAATTCGGGTATGTCTTTCCATTCGCCTGCCTCTGCTTTGGCTATCGTGTGCTTGACATCGCCGAGGATTATGAGCGTGTCGGGGGTTGCGGTGTTTATGGCTTTCAGCAGTTTTTGGAGTATTTTGTTGGTTTGTGAAGGAACGTGTATGCCTCGGTGGGCGAGGCTCAATTCCCAGCCTAGGTGAAGGTCCGCGATTATTAGGGTTCTGTGTTGTTGGTGTGTGTGGAGTAGGGCGGGGTAGTCTTTGACTGGTTTCAGCATGACGGTTGTGCCTTTTTTAGTGCTTTGAGTATGGTCTGGTGCAGGTTGCTGTTCCCTGTGGCGATGAAGGCCACGGTTTCCGTCGGGCTTAGGGGATTGGTGAGGGGCGTGTTTTCGGGGGTGGTGATGGTTGCGCCGGCTTCTTGGAGGATTAGGGTGGCGGCGGCCATGTCTGTCGTGCGCAGTTTGCCCCGGAGGTCTATGAAAGCGTCGGTGGTGCCGTCTGCTACGTAGCAGAGTTCTAGGGCGTTGGCGCCGAGGTGTCGGGTATGTTTAGTTTGTGTTAGAAGTGTGCTGAGTTGGGCTGCGAGGTGGGCGACTTTGTAGGTGTTGAGGTCTATGCCTATGACTGCGTCGGATAGTGCTGTTGTTTTTGCCGGGGTGATTTTTTGGTAGTTGCGGTATGCACCGAGGTTTCGCTGGGCTAGGTAGGTTGCGTCGTGGAATAGATCTGCGATGGCTGCGGCTTGGATGTTGTTGAGGTGGGGTGTTTTGCTTATGGCGATGCTGGTGCAGGCGAAGGGTATGCCTCTGAGTGTGTTGGTGGTTCCGTCGAGGGGGTCTGTTGTGACGTAGAGCGTTGGGTTTGCGCCGTATGTTGCGGTGCCGGCTTCTTCGCTGATGAGTGTGAAGCTGAGGTCGTGTTCAGTGAGGGTTTCGATGATTGCTTTCTCGGCCTGCAGGTCAATGTGTTTCTTCGGGTCGCCGCCTGCGCCAGTGCCATAGGTCTTGTGGGCTTGGGGGGTTTTAATGAGCGGTGTGACTATGGCTTTTACGCGTTGAGTGGCTTCGGTGAGGGTTTCAAGCAGGTCCATAGTTAGTGGTTGAGGCTGTAGTGCCTTTTGAGGTTTTGTGTTCTCGCGCGCCGTAATGCCTAATTCGTTCACATCCAAAGCTTTGGGCATGCTGCTCTGCCTTACCTTCGAATACTGAGGAACACCGCGGCTGGGCAAGGGTTATTTTCGGGTTGTGTATGTGTAATGTTTGTGCAGGGGTTCCCAAGCTAGGTCAAAGGGGTGAGGTTCAGGACCTCATG